>CAYRVP010000076.1:0-19689 GCA_964427845.1 uncultured Caldilineaceae bacterium | reverse complement strand
GGCGACCGACGGCGTCAATCTCATCGATGAAGATGATGCAGGGCGAACTCCTCTTGGCCTGCTCAAAGAGGTCGCGCACGCGGCTTGCGCCCACGCCCACAAACATCTCCACAAAATCCGAACCGGAGATGCTGAAGAAAGGCACGCCCGCCTCGCCCGAAACGGCTTTGGCCATGAGTGTCTTGCCCGTGCCCGGAGGCCCAACGAGCAGCACGCCCTTGGGGATGCGCGCCCCCAGCGCCGCGAACTTTTGCGGCTCCTTGAGGAACTCGACGACCTCCTGCAGCTCCTGTTTTGCCTCTTCGGAGCCGGCCACGTCGGCGAAGGTCACGCTTGGCCGGTCACCCGTAAACATGCGCGCCTTGCTCTTGCCGAAGGAGAAGGCCTGGTTGCCGGCGCCCTGCGCCTGGCGCAGAATGAAGAAGAAGAAGACGCCCAGCAGCAAAATGGGCAGCAACGCAAAGAGGATGCCGCTCCAGTTGGCCCAGAAATCCGGCTCCTTCACACTCACGTCCACACGTTGCAGTTGCTCCGGCGTGACACCCAGCCCGGTGAGCGACTCGGTGAGACCGTTGTCGGTCTCCTTGCGCGACTGCACCTGCTGCCCGTTGCGACGCGTCACAAGCAGCTCATCGCCGTTAATCGCAATCGAGGCGACATCGGTGTTGCGCACCAGTGTCGCAACCTCCGCCAGCGGCACGGCACTCAATTCACTGGCGTTGCGCCGGCTCAGCATAGCGTACAAAAAGCTTGCCAGCGCGATGACCAGCAGCAGGTAAATCATACCGCTGCGCAGTCGCTTTGAGTTCATCGGTTCAACCCTTCACACTCGAGGGACATTGAGAATTCCTGATAGCCAGTTTAGCACAGCGGCAGGGGTGCGTCAAAGGTCTATGCGATGGCGGGCGCCCTGCGCTTTGCCCATGCCCTGCCTGCGTAGAGCAAACTGCAGTCAACACTTATTGTACAGTTCGCGAACAAATGTGCAGTAGGTTCGCACGCATTCTGCCTTGCGCCCGGCTGTACTATCGTGTGCCTCAATGCCGCCGGACCTTCCCCGTGTGCTTCGCACCAGTTTGGCGTGCACAGGACGCGAAAGGCGCCGGCACAAAGCCGGCGCCTCAGTTCGTCTCGGTCGTGTACTGTTACTGCATCGCGCCGGTTTCCTGCAACAGCTGCAGCGTCCCCTGCAAATCGTCAAGATTGCTCAAGTCAAGCGACGGCGTGGCAATCTCAGCCAGCGGCTTGAGGCGCGCATCGGCCGGCGCCCCCGGGGCCAGCGGATACTCTATCGTCTCCGCGGCATAGTAGCTTTGCGCCTCGACGCTCAACATGTAGTCAATGAACGCTTCGGCCTTCGCGCTCTCATTGGCCGTATCGAGAATGCCCATGCCGGCCACATTGATAATCGAGCCTGCGCCCGGTGTGGGAAAAAAGTAATCCTCAGCGCCGAAGTCACCGCCATACTCGTTCTGAAACTCGTAGACGTAATAGTGGTTCACCAGCCCCACCGCAATCTCGCCCGAGCCAACCGCAGCCACAATCGCGTCGTTGTTCTCGTAGGCCTGCACGCCGTTGGCCATCATATCTTCCAGCCATTGGCGCGTCTTCTCCTCGCCGTCCAGCAGGCGCATGGCCGTCACAAAGGACTGGAAGGAGCCATTGGTTGGCGCCCAGGCCACCTTTCCCTGCCACGCGGGGTCGGTCAGCCCGTAGACGTCCGCCGGCAAATCGGCGGGTTGGATTGTCTCCTTGTTGTAGGCCAGCACGCGCGCCCGGCCACTAATGCCCACCCATTCGCCGTTGTCGCTGCGGAAGCGCGCCTCAACGCGATCCAGCAGTGGCTGCGGCAGCGTGCGCAGCCGCCCCTCCTTGGCCAGCGCCCCCAGCGCGCCCGCGTCTTGTGCGAAGAAGACGTCAGCGGGCGAGTTTTTGCCCTCTTCGAGAATCGTGGCCGCCATCTCGGCGGTGCTGCCGTAGCGCACCTCCACATTGATGCCGGTCTCCGCCTCGAATTTCTCGATAATTGGCTGCACGAGGTTCTGGCTGCGGCCTGAGTAGACCACAAGCGCACCCTCACTCGAGGATATACCGGCAGCCGTTGCTTCAGCGTCGCCTTCCGTCTCGGGTCGCGGCGTGGCGTTTGTCACTGCCTGGCATCCGGCCAGCAGAATCAGTGCAAGCGCCGCCACAATAGTGCGGCCAATCCATCGCTCTCCACTTCGAACTGTAATACCAATCATGAATTCCTCTCTGTTCCTTCAATGTATGTGAGCTTGACTTTGCGGACTGCGGCCAGATACAAGCACGTCGTCAGCGCCGCGACCGCCATCCCCATCTGCCGACATGCCGTGTTGACACCCCCACGATGATCTCCGTGTGATGCCGGAATGGAGCCGACCACAGGTCGACCTGTCCCGCGCTCCCGGGTTGCCACCTTACCACGTGCGCGACGTCGATTCAAGGGGGGTGGACGCCCAAAAAAGGCGCACCGGCGTGCGGCGCGCCCAAGCAGGCTGGCGTAGACTGGTGAAGGTTGCGATTAACCGGGATTAAGCAGGGGTTGCGCCGAGCGCTGCCGCACCACCTCGTACAGCAGCAGCGCCGTGGCCGTGGCAAGGTTCAGGCTGTCCGCCGCGCCGCGCATGGGGATTGAGACGAGCGCATCGGCGGCGGCGCGCCATGCGCCCGAAAGACCGGAGGCTTCGGCTCCCATAACCACCGCCACAGGGCCGCGCATATCGACCTCGGTGTAGCGGTGCGCCGCGTCGGGCACGGCGGCCACTGTACGCACGCCCCACGCGCGCAGTTGCGCCACCGTCGCCTCCGGCGTCGCCTCGCATATCGGCACACTGAAGAGCGTCCCCAGGCTGGCGCGCACCACATTGGGGTTGTGGATGTCCGTGGCCCCGGCGTTCACTATTACGCCGTCCACACCCGCCGCATCCGCCGTGCGCAGAATCGCGCCCAGGTTGCCGGGCTTCTCCACCCCCTCGATCACCGTCAGGAATGCGGGCTGCCCCAGCGCCATGGCGGCCAGCGTGCGCGCCACATACGGAATGACCAGCAGCAACCCGCCGCTACCATCGCGCACGGCCAGGCGCGCAAACACCTCCGGCGTAACGATGAAGAGGTGTGTGCGTCGCTCGAGGTCCAGCCGCTCAAGCTGCGCCAGTGCGGTAATCGCGTCGGGCTGCACAACCAGTGTTGGGCATGCGAAGGCCTCGACTGGAATCACCCCCGCCGCCAGCGCGCGCGCCACTTCACGCGCACCCTCCACCACGGTCACGCGCCGCGCGTCACGCTCGCGCCGCTTCTCCAGTTTCGCCACGTTGCGCACGCGCTCGTTCTGCACGCTGGTAATTTCGGTGGGCATGGCTCACGCCTTGACCGACCAGCGTGCGTACGCACCGCTGGGCAGGCTGCGACCGCTCTTCTCCTCAACCGTCATCTCGCCTGCCTCAATCTCGCCGTGCGTGCCCATCATCTCCTCAAGTTGATTGGCGAGCGTTTGCGGCGTGAAGCCGGGCGTATGGCAACTGTAGAGCACAAACAACGCATCCTCGGCCAGCAATTCGTGGCACGCCTCAAGCAGCGGGACAATATCCTTCTCGATCTTGAAGACTTCGCCCTGCGGCCCACGGCCAAAACTGGGCGGATCCAGGATGATCGCCTGGTAGCGCTGACTGCGCTTCTGCTCACGCTTGATGTACTTGAGTGCGTCGTCCACTATCCAGCGAATGGGGCGATCCTGCAGCGCGCACAACTGCGCGTTCTTGCGCGCCCAATCCACCACATTCTTGGCGGCGTCCAAATGCACCAGATGCGCGCCAGCCTGGCTCGCCGCCAGCGTGCTGCCACCTGTATAGGCAAAAAGGTTGAGCACATGCAGGTTGCGGTCGCCGGTCTTGGCCATGCGCGTGCGAATTTTGGCGCGCATCCAGTCCCAGTTCTCCGCCTGTTCGGGGAATAGCCCCATGTGTCCAAAGTTCGTCAGATGAATCTCGAAGGCCAGTGTATTGTAGAGCAGATCGAACTCGCGCTTCACCTTGCCACGCCATGCCCAATGGCCGCCCCCTTCACTCGATCGATGGTAGACGCCATCCGCTTTGGCCCACTCGGTTTCGTGCATGCGTGGCGACCAAATCGCCTGTGGTGAGGGGCGCACAAGCAGGTAAGGGCCCACGCGCTCGAGTTTCTGCATGTTGCCGCTGTCGAGCAGCTGGTAATCCGTAGCAATTGGGTTGGTGGACATCGGGTCTCCTCATCGGCTGGGGCGTTGCAGCGAGTGTAGCACAGCGGCGCGCAGAGACGCGAAGCGCGGCGTGCACTTTTGCAGGCCGTGTCCACACCAACGGTATACTGCGCCACATGGATACGAACACGCCGCGCGCGCAGCTTGCCTCCACCAACCTGCCCATTGAGTCCATGCGCGCCGTGGAAGCGGCCGCCTACGATGCCTGGCCCGCGCCCTCGCGTGCCCTCGTGGATGGTTGGCGTCTGCGTGCGGCGGAAGGCGTCACCGGTCGCGCCAATTCGGTTTGGGCGCTTGAGGAGATCGGCGCCGTCGCGCTCGATGACAAGATCGCCGCAGTCGAGGCATTCTACAGATCGCAGGGCCTGCCGCCCCGCTTCCAGATAAACGCCGCCGTGCAACCGCCTGCGCTGGATGAGCTGCTGGCGGCACGCGGCTACGCGGTCGTGTCACCCACGCAGGTGCAGGTCGCGCCGCTTGCGCGCATCCTTGAGCAGACGCCCACGCTGCGCTCAACCCCTCACCTGGAAATTGAAGTTGTCGAGGAATTCGACGATGCGTGGTTTGCCGCCTACGCCCAGAACGAGGCCATGGACGCCAAAACCGCCGCCGTACGCGCGCAGATTCTTGAGGCGATTACAGGCCCGCGCGCCTTTGCCCGCGTGGACATCGACGGCGCGCCCGCGGCCGTGGGGTTAGGCGTCGTGGGCGGCGACTGGCTCGGCATCTTCTGTATGGCCACACACCCGGCGCAACGCCGGCGCGGCGCAGCGTTGGGTCTGCTGCGCGCGCTTGCCATCTGGGGCTCGCTCTACGACGCCGGCAGCGCCTATCTCCAGGTCAACGAAGCGAACCAACCCGCCCTCGCCACCTACGCCCGCGCGGGCTTTGGCATGGGGTACGCGTACCATTATCGGGTGCGATGATTGGTGGACTGGTGGACTGGGTGACTGGTTGACTGGTGGATTGGTTGACTGGTGGATTGGTTGACTGGTTGACTGGTGGACTGGTTGACTTGCAGCGACCTGTTCTCGATCGACCAGTCCACCAGTCCACCAGTCCACCAGTCCACCAGTCATCCAATCCACCAGTCCACCAGTCAACCAGTCCACCAGTCAACCAATCCACCTGTCACCCCGCACAATCCACCACCGGCGCGCCGTCAATCCAGATGCGCACATTGTCAAAGTAGATATTCGAGTTGAGCGCCGCAGGCGATTCCGCCTGAATCAGCACCATGATGCGCCCATTGGCACCCGCCACCACGCTGTTCGTCAGCGTAGCCCACTCTCCACGCACATAGCCGTTGACATAGCGCGCCTCGTCGCCATAGGCATCAGGCTTGATGCCCAGCGAAGCCCAGTCATAGTCGTAGCCGTGGTCGTTGTGGTCGTAGATCAGGTAGTTGACGCGCACTGTAATCACGGCGCCCGGTGGCACGCCATAGAGCGGGCTGCCAAAGCCCGCCGCATAGGGCTGATTGCTCGCAATCTTTGCCGAATGCTCATTGGGCCCCGCATTCGAGCCCGGCCCCACCGCCTGCTCCTGCGAGAAGGTCACATTCTTTGCCTGGTAGAGGCCGTTGTCCACGGCAAAGGGCCCCCAACCGGCGTACCAGTCGCTCCACATATCCGTGGGAGAAGCATCACGCATGCTCGCCCAGCGGCTGGCCTGGTTGAAGTTGTTGCAGGCGATGTCCGCTCCCACAATCTGCACAGTTGCGCCCTGCGCGCCAATCGGCACCGATGCGCCCCCCGGCTCCACCACAATCACAGGCACATCGTGCGCGCTGGGAATCCCCGGCGCTGCTTCAAGCGAAATGTCGGGAGCAGGTGCCGCAGTCACAGGTGCGTATTGCGCCTGGGCCGTCAGCGGCACGGTCGCCTTCGAAACCACGGGAATCATGAAAGGCGCCTGCACAGCCATTGGCACACTCGGGTCGCGAATTCCGATTGTGGGCACGCCAACCGGGGATGGCGCCGGCGTTGGCAGCCCAAGCCGCGCCGGCGACTGGATGGTGCGCGGCGCCGCGACCGGCGTTGCTGCAGGCTGTGGCAGAGCCGTTTGCGCCGGCAGCAGCACGACACTTCCCGGCGCGGCCATTGCCTGCGCGGGGGGCTGCCACACAGTGTTGGGCGCATGCCCAACTGCTGCCGGGGCCATCGGCTGGACTCCCGCCGCAGCGGGGGCAGCTAGATAGGTCACTTGAAGCAGCGTACGTGGCGCGAACAACGTGATACCCGACGCAATCGGCGATGTGCCCGTGGTGATGCCGCGCCCATCTGCTTCCTCCGCCTCACGTATGGCGTCGGCGGCGGCGTTCGCCTCCTGTGCGGAGAGCGGCAGTGGTGAAAGCAGCTCGGCCTGAATCACCAGCGGCAGCAGCACATCCGTGTGCGGAATCGGCGCCGGCTCAAGGCGTGGCCCCACCACCGGCGCCGGCGTGGGCGCGCCCTGGAAAACCATCAGCGGCATAGGCGTCGCCTCACCACCTGGCCCATTGGCTTCAACGTTGCGCCCGACCATGGGCAGCAGCAGGAACGCGGCCACAACGCACGCTGCGCCCGCACCCCACGCAACTCGCCGCATGGTTGACCCTATTGTCAATCGTCTCGCTTTACGCATGGCAGTGCCCCACTCGTGGCGCGCCCACAGCACGGGCGCGTTCATTGTCGCAGATCATCGTGCCCACAGTATAGCGCGCTTTGGACCGAGTGCACCACCCTGTCTGCCGAGAATCCAAATTCTGCACGCGCGAACCCCGTTTCATGGCATGACCTGCAGACGCCGCCCGGTGGCGACGATCACTTTGCCTGCAGGCTTGCCAAGTGGGTCTCCAATAGCGTGCTATGCTTGCGTCTAATAGCGTCTGCCGCCACCCGGAAGGTTCCGCCCGCCATGAGTTCGCCCGTCCGTGTCCTGATTGTCGCCGCCGACCCGCTTGCGCGCAACGCGCTGTCCGCCCTGCTGCGCGACCACGATGCGCTCCTTGTCGCGGGCCAGGCCGCCGCCAGCGAGGATCTCGTCGCCGTAGTCGCTGTCTACCGCCCCGACGTGTTGCTGTGGGATGCCGGCTGGGACGGCGCTGCGCGCGTCGATACCTTCGCGACCGTCGCCGATGCGCTGCCGCCCATTCTGGCCATTGCCTCCGCCGACGCTGCGGCCGCGCTGTGGGCGGCGGGCGCGCGTGGCGTGGTAGGCCGCGACGTCGCCGCGCACAAACTCGCCGTTGCGCTCGCCGCCGTCGCCGGCGACTTGTGCGTCTTTGAGCCGGCGCAGGCTGACGCAGGCGAATGGACGCATCCAATCGGCGGCGCCATGACTGCTCTCGTCGAGCCGCTTACCCCACGCGAGATGGACGTCCTGCGTGCCGTCGCCGATGGGCTCTCCAACAAATTAATCGCGCGCGCCCTTGACATCAGCGAACACACCGTCAAGTATCACGTTAACGCCATTCTCGGCAAGCTCGATGCGCAGAGCCGCACCGATGCCGTCGTGCGCGCCACCCGTGCTGGAATTCTTCTCCTGTAGATTAGCGTTCGGTTGCATTCCCAACTCGGGGCGAGGATTTGCCGCCGCTCTTCGCTTGCGATATTGTGAGTGCGTTCGACCGTTGCCGGTGTACTTCTCACCCATTCCAGGCAGGTCATGCGCGCAGCCACCACCCCATCCGCTTTGGCACCGCCACTTGAACCTGCACAGTTGCGGCGCGCGCTCTGGATCGCGCGCCTCTACTACTTCGGCTTCTTTGCTGCGCTGGGCGCCATTGTCCCTTTCTTCAGCGTCTACATGCAGCAGCGAGGCATGTCGGGCACGCAGATTGGCATGATTTCGGCGCTGCCGCCCATCATCGCGCTCATCTCCAATCCCTTCTGGAGCGGCGTTGCCGACCGCTGGCAGGCCCACCAGCGCGTCCTTGCCGCGCTCGCCGTCACCTCGGGCGTCGCCTCGCTCGCCTTCATCTGGATTAGCGGCTTCTGGGCGTTGCTTGCGGCCTCCTGCACGGTCGCCTTCTTCCGCGCGCCGATCTCCGCCATTGTCGATGCCACAGTCATGAGCATCGTTGTGCGCAACCCCGAGGTCAGCTATGGACGCCAGCGCGTCTTTGGCAGCCTCGGCTGGATCATCTTCTCCTACGGCGTCGGCCTGCTCGTCACCCGCTACAGCATCAACGCCATTTTCCTCTTCCATTTCATCCTGCTTGCCGGCATGTGCGGCCTGCTCAGCCTGCAGTTACCCGTCGAGCGGCGCACCGGCGGCGCAGTCCACTACATGGACGGCCTGCGCGCCATGATTCGCCTCCCGTCCTATCGCGCGCTTCTCTTCTTCATGGCCTGCTTTGGCGCCGCCACGGCCGCGCAGGGCAACTTCGCGGGACTGAACATCCTGCGCCTGGGCGGGGCTGCCACCCTGATCGGCATCACCAATTCGGTCAGTGCCTTTCTCGAGGCGCCGGTGCTCTTCCTCAGCCAATCGTGGTTCCGGCGCGTCAGCTACCGCACCACCATCTGGCTCTGCGGCGTGGGCTTTGCAGTCGTCTGGTTTCTGACGGCCTTTGCCACCGCGCCGTGGCACATCACCGTAGCCTTCGTCGTGCTGGGGCTCTTCTTTGGCCTTGTGTGGACCGCAATCGTGAGCTTTGCCAACGATCGCGCGCCGGACGGCCTGCGCGCCAGTGCGCAAGCCGTCGCGCAGGCGGCGCACGGCGGCCTGGGCTGGGCGCTCGGTTCCTTTGCATCCGGCCTTCTGTGGGATTGGGCCAGCGCGCCTGCGGTCTATATCTTCGCAGCAGCCACCATTGCCGTGGGCACAATCGTCTTCGTCCGGGGCACCAGCACACGCGCCACCGACTTCGAACAGGAGCTGGTTCGATAGTGGCAAGGGACCTGTCAACTCCTGAGTTTGCTTCTCCACGCCTTTTCGCGTGCATGCGCGCGCCGGCGCAGTCGCTGCAGTCGCCTCGCACTCGATACACACCCGGAACGGCCCGCGCATGAGTGCACAGCCGCCGATCATCGCACAAGACAACCCCTTCCCGCCTGCGCAACTGCGCCGCGCCCTGTGGATGGCTCGCCTTTACTACTTCGGCTTCTTCGCCGCGCTGGGCGCATTCTTTTCGTTCTTCAACGTCTATTTGCAGGAGCGCGGCATGTCAGGCACACAGATCGGCCTGATTTCCGCGCTGCCTCCCTTCATCGCGCTCATCTCCAATCCCTTCTGGAGCGGCGTCGCCGACCGCTGGCAGGCGCACCAGCGCGTGCTGGCTCTTCTTGCCGTCACCGCGGGCGTGGCTTCACTCGCCTTTGTCTGGGTAAGTGGCTTCTGGGCGCTGCTGGCCGCCTCATGCGTCGTCACCTTCTTCCGCGCCCCCATTTCCGCCATTGTTGATGCCACGGTCATGGGCATCATCGAGCGCAACCCGCAGGTGGGTTATGGACCGCAGCGCGTCTTCGGCAGCATAGGATGGATCATCTTTGCATTTGGCGCAGGGCTGCTCGTCACCCGCTATTCCCTCAATGCCATATTCATCTTTCACTTCGTCCTGCTTGCCGGGATGTGCGGTCTGCTGAGCCTGCAGCTTCCCGTTGAGCCGCGCAGCGGTGACCCAGTCCATTACATGGACGGCCTGCGCGCCATGGTTCGCCTCCCATCTTACAGGGCGCTGCTCATCTTCATGGCGTGCTTTGGGGCGGCAATGGCAGCAGAAAGCAATTTTGTTGGGCTCAACATCCTGCGCCTGGGTGGCGCGGCCAGCGCCATTGGGATTGTGAACGCGGTGCCCGCGTTGGTCGAAGTGCCCGTTCTCTTCCTGAGCCAGTCGTGGTTCCGGCGCGTCAACTACCGCGCCACCATTTGGTTTTGCGGCGCGGGCTTCGCGGTCGCCTGGTTCGTAGCGGCCTTTGCCACCGCGCCATGGCACATTATGGTGGTCATGGCCTTTCTGGGTCTCTTCTTCGGCCTGCTTTGGTCAGCAATTGTGGGCTTTGCGAACGATCGCGCGCCCGATGGCCTGCGCGCCAGCGCGCAAGCCGTGGCGCAGGCAGCCCACGGGGGGTTAGGCGCGGCGTTCGGCTCCCTTGTATCCGGGTTGCTTTGGGATTGGGGCAGTGCGCCGGCGGTCTATCTCTTCGCGGCAATCATCATCGCCCTGGGCTCCGTTGTCTTTATGCGGGGCACCAGCACGCGCGCCACCTACATAGAGCAGGAATTCGCGCAAGCCGAAGAGTAGATACGACGCAAAGTCGCAAAGCCGCAAAGGAAGCGCAAAGAAAAGCAACAGCAAGAAATGCCCACTTCTTGCTGTTGCTTTTCTTTGCGCTTCCTTTGCGGCTTTGCGACTTTGCGTCGTATTTCGCAGCTAGGGCGCGATGTCGCCGCGGGCCACCGCGTCGTCCAGCAGCGGCTGCAGCCACGCCCAGAGTGCCACGGAGCCTTCGCCAATCGGTGCGAGGCGCTGCTGCACCTGTGCGCGCGTGACACCGTGCTCCCGCCACGTGCCGCCGCCGCCGTAGTAATTGTGCAGCGCGGGCATCAGCCGATCCATGGCGTTGGCAAAGCGCGCCTCGGGCGTGGTGCGCGCATCAAACTCCTCCCATAGCGCAACAAACTCATCGCGCTGCGCCTCCGGCAGCATCCCGAAAATGCGTGCTGCCGCATCTGCCTCGTCCGCCGCCTTGCTGCTCTGGTCGGCGTAGGCAAAGGTATCGCCCGCGTCAATCTCCACAATGTCGTGCACAAGCAGCATCTTGATTGTGTGGAGCAGCGCCACCGGCTCGTTGGCATAGGGCTGCAGAACAGCCGCCATCAGCGCCACGTGCCACGAATGCTCCGCCGAATTCTCACGCCGCCCGCTCGCATAAACGTGCGTGCGCCGCTCAATCTCCTTGAGCTTGTCCACCTCGCGCACAAAATCCATGCGCCGCGCCATCTCATCGGTCAGAATCTCGCTCATCGTCCCAAACCACTCTTCCGAAATCTGTTGTCGCCATCTCCGGTCAGTTGCAGATCAGTCCCTCTGCTTTCGCCATGGCGGCGCCGGCGCTCACTCCTCGGCGTCAATCGCAGCGCTGCCGTCCGGCCCCTGCAGCCGCACAAAGAGCGGGCTGGATCCGAGCTGAATGCCATCCACCGCCACCTCAATCGCATACTCGCCACCACGCTTGAATTCCAGATTCTGCGCGCTCACAATCAAGTGCATCGAACTGCCCATGGGCGACGCCACTTTCACCTGCATCGGCCCGTCGATGTTGAGAATCGGCTCGCCATCGTCGTCAATAATCATGAGGCGCACGCTGTGCTGTCCCTGCTCTACGCGCGCCGCGCGCAAGCGCACGGCCAGTGCGCAGTTGTTGTAGCGGAAGGGTGCAGTCGGCGCAACAATCGTGTCGGTCGCGCCCAACAAGTTGAGTCTACCGCCGTACTCGGCCGCTGCATCGCAAAAAGTCAGGATTTCCAGCTGCATCAGGCTGCCTCTCTGGGGGTGGGTCTTTGGATTGCGTACCCCATAACAATAAAGCGCACCGGCAATTTCTGCCAGTGCGCTCCATTCTACAATTACCGTTTAGTTCGACGGCCCCGTCGGCTGCACATTCGTCACGGTAGACTCCACCTGCGCAGCCGTGTCAACCGTAGGCATGATGCCCGGCCCCGGCACAACGATCGTAGGCGTTGTCCCCTCCGGCGTGAAGATCACCTTGTCGGTGGGCTTGAGGGCGCTGGCGTTGGCCTGCGCCATGGCCAGATTCACAAATCCGGGATACTGCGCATAGATTTCGGCCATCGCCAACTGCTTGGCCACATCTGCCTTGGCCTGCTCGATGGCGGCGGCCGCGCGCGCTGTCTGGACCTCCAGGTCGAGTTGCGCGTCCAGCAGTTCGTTGTCCTTCTCCGCCTGGATAATGGCCTTGTCGGCCTCGACGCGCGCCAGTTCGTTGGCACGTTCGGCCTCAATTACCGCGCGCTGCGCCTGAATCTTCGTCTGGTTCAGTTCGGCCAGCGTGGCCTGCTGGCGCGCTTCTTCCTGCAGCCTGCTCTGCGCCACACGCACTTCGCCCTGCTGTTGCGCCTGTTGCGCCTGTGCCTCGGCGTTCGCCTTGAGTTCGTCCTGGCGCGCCTTCTCCGTCTGCAACCGGCTCTGCACAATCTCGTCCAGCCGCGCCTGCGCATCGGGGAGCAGGATCACATCCGGCACGGCCACGTTGGCCACGTTGACGCCGTAGTTGGACGCCATGTCGTCGATCTCATCCGTAATGCACTGACGCAATTCGTCGCGCGCCGTGCCGATCACCGCATCGTCAAAGGTGCGATCGCCCACGCACACCTTCATCGCCTGGCGGGCGCGCTCTTCCATGCGTGTGCGCAGGAGGTCGTCATTCTGGTACAGATCGCTGTACTGCGCCCAGTTGTTGCGCAGCAGATCCTTTTCCGAAACGCCGGGGCGGAACGCGTCGCCTGCAACCGTCAGTCCAATGCGCTGCTTGTCTTTGGTAATCAACTCAGGATCGGTCACCACAAAGGGAACGGACCGGCTGGAGACACGGCGCAGATCAACGAAGAGCCCCACGTCCGAGTAGACGCCCGGCCCGACGACATCCTTGATTTGGCCGCCCTGAATCTGAATGCCTACATCCTCGGGTGCAACCTGCTCAAAGAAGTAGAAGAACTGCCCGGTAAAGCGCAGCAGAAAGATGATCAGCAGCACAAGCAGGATCGCAAGAACGACACCGCCCGCTGAGCGAAAGAGCCTGCGAAACGAACCGGATTGTGCGGCCATGGATTCAACTGTCTCCTTTGTGAGTGTCTTCGCAACATGGATGCGCCGTGAAGACTGCTGAGAATGCGCGGGGTGCGCCTTTTTGCCATCGCCATTCTATCATGCCATCGAGCACTGCGCCTGTGCGCTGCCACGCACGTACCCCGGCACACACTACGCTGGCATGGGGCCTGCGGTCGCGCGAATGACAAGTGATACAGAATCGTCCAGCGACACAGACAATCGTCCAGCGACACAGAGGTCACAGAGGGAACAGAGAAGCACAGAGAACTGCAACAACGAGGCAAGTCGCCCTGTTGTTGCAGTTCTCTGTGTTTCTCTGTTCCCTCTGTGACCTCTGTGTCGCTGGACGATTGTCTGTGTCGCTGGACGTTTGTTCCCGAGTTCTGTGTTGCCATCACGGCCTGCACGCGCGATAATGCACCCATGGCTACCATTCAACTCCCCGGGCTCATCGACGCCCACGTACACCTGCGCCAGCCCGGCTACCCGCACAAGGAGGACTTCGCCAGCGGCACCGCGGCGGCGTTGGCCGGCGGCGTAACCCTCGTCCTGGACATGCCGAACACGCTGCCACCTACCTCCACCCCCGCGCTGCTGGCCGACAAGGCCGCACTCGCAGCGGCCGGCGCGCGTTGCGACGTCGGCCTCTTTGTGGGCGCAACAAGTACTGACGTGGATGCCTATCTCCCTGCCGCGCAACACGCGTGTGCGCTGAAGATCTACGTCAGCGACACCTTCGGCAGCCTGCGCATCGAGACGCTGGCCCTCATGCACCGCTTCTTCCGCACCTGGGCCGAGCGCGCCGACACGATCGGCTATCGCATGCAGGGCGCAGCCGCCGGCCTTGGCCCCATTGCCGTCCATGCCGAAGAGTTGATGCTCCCCGTTTGTCTCACACTCAGCCGCATCTACGCCGTGCCGCTGCACATTGTGCATGTGAGCCGCCGCAGCGAGATTGAACTGATACGCAACGCCAAGGATGCGGGCTTTCCCGTCACCTGCGAGGCGACACCCCACCACCTCTTTCTCTCCACCGATGACCTGCCCCGCCTGGGGACGCGCGGCGACATGCGCCCGCGCCTTGCCGCACCCGACGATGTCGACGCGCTCTGGGAGAATCTCGACGTCATTGACATCTTCGCCACCGATCACGCCCCGCACACCCTCGCCGAGAAGGCAAGCGACACACCGCCGCCCGGCGTCCCCGGCGTCGAGACCATGTTGCCCCTTTTGCTCACGGCCGTTCACGAGAACCGGCTGTCCCTCGACGATGTCGTCTCTCGCCTCACGACCCGGCCGCGCCGCGTCTATGGCCTGCCGCCCCAGCCCGACACCTCGATCGAGGTCGACATCGACGCCCGCTACACGCTGTGCGACGTGGACCAGGTGACGCGCGTCGGCTGGACGCCCTTTGCAGGCGAAGAGGTCATGGGCCGCGTCGAGCGCGTGACGCTGCGCGGCGCTGTTGCCTTCCAGGCCGGCAGCGTGCTTGCTGCCCCCGGCAGTGGCCGTGTGCTCTTCCGCTGAGTACGCCGCCTTGCGCTTAAACCACAAACGACGGCGGCCGTGTGCAAACCGGCCGCCGTCGACTTGCATTGGTGCCCAGAACAATCCCACGCTTGGCGGCGCATGCAGTGTATAATGTCCCAGGTCGCCCCGTTGCCTGCCTCGCCGCCGCGTCCCTCTGTTTCCATTGCGTGCACCGTGCCACTCATGTGGCGTGGCAATTCCCACCCCAGCCAGCAGGGAGAACTCTTATTATGGCCACTTCTCTCAAGGATGTCCGCTCCATCCCCAGCGACCACTTCAACAACGGTTTCTACGCCCAGGACATTCTCTCGGTTCGCCAGTTTGATCGCCCCAAGCTCGAGTACATTTTTGGCGTGGCGCACGAAATGCGCATCATGGTCGAGCGTTTTGGCAGCGCCGACCTGCTCCAGGGCAAAATCCTCGCCAATCTCTTTTACGAGCCCAGCACGCGCACCAGTTCCTCCTTTATGGCGGCCATGCTGCGCCTGGGCGGACAGGTCATTCCCATCAACAATGTGCAATATTCGTCCGTGACCAAGGGTGAGAGCCTGCCCGATACGATTCGCACGCTCGAAAGCTATTCTGATGTGATCGTCATCCGCCATCCCGACGTTGGCTCCGCCGAGATTGCCGCACGCTACGCACAGAAGCCCATCATCAACGCCGGTGACGGTGTCGGCGAGCATCCCACGCAGGCGCTGCTCGACTTCTTCACGATTATCGAGGACCTGGGCAACGTCAACGGCCTCAAGGTCGCGATGGTGGGCGACCTCAAATATGGCCGCACGGTGCACAGCCTGACGAAACTCCTCGTCAACTATGACGTCGAGTTTTCCTTCGTCAGCCCCGAAATCCTGCGCATGCCCCAGGATGTGCTCGACGTCGTGCAGAAGTCGGGCCACAAATACAGCGTGACCGAAAGTGTGCAGGATGTGATCGCCGAGGCCGACGTGCTCTACATCACGCGCGTTCAGAAGGAACGCTTCGCCGACCTCTCCGAATACGAACACATGAAAGACTTCTACGTAGTGGATGACGCACTGATGGCACAGGCCAAGCAGCGCATGATCGTCATGCACCCGCTGCCCCGCATCAACGAAATTGCCTACACGGTGGACAGCGACCCGCGCGCCGCCTACTTCCGCCAAATGCGCAACGGTATGTACATCCGCATGGCCTTGCTCGCGGCAGTGCTGGGGAAGGCGTAGTCACGGCGCAAATCCGAATAGGGGTCGGCGGGCTCGCAGGGGCCCGCCGTTTTCTTCACATGCAGCCTCGATTCAGTCATTCATCCAAGCCCAGACGTGGGCCGCGCACTGCGTACCTGCCGGCGCTCCTGGTGGTGCTCGCAACCTTCTGCGCGCTTCTCCCTGCCTCTGCCCGCGCCCAGTCCCCCGGCGATGGCGCCGACGAAATCGTCTACATTGACCCAGGCGGCGTTGTGCGCGTTCGCGACAACGTTCCCGCAGGCGGCGTCGGCGTCACCTGGTTCAGCCCAGTCTCCGGCTACACCGATGCCGTGCTGCTCGACGTCAACGGCGACACTGATTTCGAAATTGCCGCTGTGCGCAGCGCCGGCGACAACTTCACCCTCGACATCTACGATCCTGTCGTAGCCACCGGCCCCGTTGCGCCCGGCCAGAGCGTTGGCGGCGTGCCGTGGGCCAACCTGGCGATGGTTCCCTTGACCAAGCCCGTTGGCGTCTTGGGCGTGGGCAACCTCGACGCCGCCACTCCCGGCGACGAAATTCTGCTCTCGGCGCGTGAACCGGCGCGCGGCAGCGGCAGTTCGACCGTATACAGGCAATCGCTCTACTACCTGCGCAATAGCGGTGCACATGATGGCCACACCTGGGAAGCGGTGGCTCTGCCTATCTCCAGCGAGGATTGGCGCGCAGTTGCACTGGGCGACATGAATCTGGATGGCATCGACGAGATTGCGCTCGTTGCGCCCGACACCGGCACGCTGACCGTCTGGCAGATGCGCGGCCCCACCGACGCCATACGCGTCTACAAGAATGAGTCGGACAACCGCCCCTGGCTGGATGTGGCGATGGGCCCCTTTCTCGGCGGCGGCGACATGTTGGGCGCAGTACGCGATGCGCCCCTTGGTCTGCCCAGCCTCGTCATTTTGCGCTGGAACAATGGCTCCCTCGCCGACGAATACGTGCGCGAATTTGATCCCAGCCCCAATTTCATCTTCTTTGGCGACATCAACGACAGCGGCGACGCCGAAGCCTACATGCTGCGCGATGTGGACCCCGCTTTGACCGGCAGGTCGCGCCTCTTCATGCGCCAGCGCGGCGACGACCCCGCTGCCCTGACCGACGACGTGCTTGATCCCGACAACGGCTACAAGGTGGGCGCGGCCGGAGACATCGACGGCGACGGCAAGGACGAGGTGGTTCTCATTCGCAACAACTTCATACGCGAGTATCTTGCCCCTGATACGTCTGTCACCGCCACCTTAACCTCCGCGCAAACGAACGAGCGCACACTTGTGATTGGCAACCTCGACGCCATCGGCTATCTGCCGGAGGTTGTCTTTGTGGCAACCCCGGCCGCGGTGACGGCCGCTGCGCCTGCAGGCACGCCCGCCACAGTGCGCACACTGGAAATTGCGACGTCACCCGCGCTGCCCGCCGTGCCCTTCACCGTCGCCGTGGCCGACAGGCCCGGCTGGCTCGACGTCTCCACAAGTCGCAGCACCACGCCCGCCCAGGTGACGCTTACCTTCAACGCGTCGGCGCTTTCGCCCGGCAATTACACAACGAGGCTGCTCTTCAGCAGCAGCAGCCCGCTCGTGCTGCAGCAGCCATTCGCCGTGCCGGTCACCTTCACCGTGGCGCGTGGCCTGCTCGTGCGCCCCCTTGGCATGGCGTTCATCTTCATCGGCTGCCCCGCGGCAGGAGAGTTGACGCAGCAACTCACAATCGATGCGCCGGCAGACACACCCTACAGCGTCGCTCTGCTCAGCGCAGGCGCAGAAGCGGCCGCAGCCGCCGCGCCCAACGCCCCCTGGCCTTCGAGCGTACCCTGGCTCAGCGCAACCTCGCCCACGGGCATAGCGCCCGAAAACGTGACGCTGACTGCCGACAGCGACCAGGCGGACGACGTGGCCAACGCACGCGCCATCGTCATGGCCACAGTCGACGGCGTCCAGCTCGTCCGCACGGTGCCGATTACGCTCCTCTGCGCCGAGACGCAGATACACCTGCCCATGGTCGCGCGCTAAAGCGCCATAGCGCTTCGCTAGGTCCAGAAGGGGTGCAAAGAGAGGCAAGAGGGTCTGTTTCCCGCTCCTGCCTCTCTTTGCACCCCTCTGCGCCCCCTTGAGCTATTCCTGCCCGCGCGTCATCACTCACAATTCCGACGCAAAATACATACAAAATGCTCGAAAGTGTGCTATACTTGAGAATGGAAAAATGGTCGCTCCCCCCTTCTACCCCGATCCGCAGTGGCCCCTGGACACTGTCCCCCCCGCCGTACTTCCTCAACGATCGATCAATTGCACGACTGCCGAAGGCCAGTCTGCCGGCCTTTTTCACATCACACGTGATTTTCGGGCCGGTCTGTCAGTCGAGGAGGCAAAATATCGGGTATGCGAAAGCGCTTGAAAGTTGTTCTAGCCGTGTTTCTCGTCGTTGCGGCACTTCTCTCCACAACACTGAGTCCCCAGTTCTTGAGTGCTGCATTTGCACGCACGCTTGCAACATCGCCCGTACTCGGCAGTGTCGCAAGTTATTCTGTGCTGGCGGGATCAATTGTCACTAATACAGGACCAACCGTCGTAGAAGGTGATCTCGGGGTGAGCCCAGGCATCGGCGTAGAACATGTCACCGGCTTTCCCCCTGGCGTCGTGACAGCGCCTAGCGCCATCCACGACGCTAATGCAGACGCCGCCTTGGCCCAGGCAGACAACACAGCCGCATTCGGAACTCTGGACCAAAGCTGTGATGTTACATATGCCGGCGTTCAGGACCTTACCCTGGTTTCTCCCCTCGGGCCGGGTGTCTATTGCGCCACTGCTTTTGCGCTGAGTGGAAACTTGACCCTCTCCGGGGCGGGTGTCTGGATTTTCAAGTCCGCATCGACGGTCATCACTTCGCCCGGTTCAAGCGTAACCGGGGGCGATCCCTGCAATGTGTGGTGGAGAGTTGGCAGCTCCGCAACCCTGGATACAACCACAGACTTCATGGGAAGCATCCTTGCGCTCACGTCCATATCGCTAAACACTGGCGCAAGCCTCAACGGGCGTGCGTTGGCGCAAACCGGCGCTGTGACAATGGACGACAATGACATCTCTCTAATCTGTGGCCCGACCGGCGACAATCACTCTGACGAACCGGGTCCCATGATCCCCGTCTTCCTGCCGGCAATTCGGAATTGACGTAAGCAGAACGTGCGATACGCACGTGCGCGCCGTTCTAGACCGACCGTACAACGAGGCTGCGGCCGACATGGCAACTCCCCAAGGTGAGGCTTCCCAAATCGGAAGCCTCACCTTCATTGTATGGAGACCTTTTTGTCGTGTGCATAGCGAGATCACGTTAGCAAGCCATTGAGTTCCGGCGGCGACACGCTGTCGTCGGCCACCAGCCGCGCCAGCGCGCCGGCGAGCGCATCCGTCGTCGCGGTCAGCATGTCCATCGCCATCGCAAAAGTCGCATAGTGCAGGTTCTGCACCGGCAGATCCGCTAAAAGCGCCAAATCGCCCTCGCCGTCAATCGCAAAGCGCACCATTTGCGTGCGCTCGTTCAGCCGCAGCAGCGCAAGAGCCAGGCGTGGCCCGATCCCGCCAGTTGGTCGCGGCGCCAGCGGGCTGACCGCCATGTTGATCCATTCATCGTCCTGCCGGATGAACAAGTCGAACTCCTCCTCGTGCGCCGTCGCAAAGGTCCCCAGCCAAATCGATGGCTCAAGTTGCACAACATGCCAGCCATACTCTCTGAACCAGGCTTCCATGTCGACTGCCATATGGGCCTCCATCTCGATTTACGGTGACGGCTGCGTGCGCAGTGTATTGCGCCTGCAGGGCAACTCAAAAGTCGGGATCGCGGCACGCGCGGGCGCAAACTGCACCTCACCCCCGGCCCCTCTCCATGCGGAGAGGGGTGAAAAGCGTTAC
>CAYRVP010000075.1:0-19699 GCA_964427845.1 uncultured Caldilineaceae bacterium | reverse complement strand
GGTGAGGTGTAGTTTGCGCCCGCGCGTGCCGCGATCCCGACTTTTGAGTTGCCCTGCTTGCCTGGCAAAGCACACTCTCCAGAAGGCCGCAAAACACGGGCAGCCAGTATGCTTCATCGCACTCATCCGACTTCGCACACACTGAGGATAAAAGGTGAACTTCAGGCTCACTGCGCGCAGGAACACCGACCAGACGCACAATGAAGGCCTGGCCGGCAAGGCACTGCCGGCTATCATCAAGCACGAGCCAGGGCATGAACCACAGGGCAAGGTGAAGCTTGACAAGCGGGAGGCGGCCGAATGGTCGCCTCCCGCTTGTCATGCTTCACCACTTGCAGCCAACGGCGTGCCGCGGGCCGGCATCAGACGCTACTCGGGTGTGACTGTAATCGTGGTCGTTCCAGAACTGACGGAACCCCCCGAGCCGGCGCTCACCGCCTGGACACCGTAGCGCACGGCGTCAGCCGACGCGTCGGCAGGAATCGCAAACCGCAGCGTAATCGTGGCCTCGTTGCCCGGACCCATGGAAGGAATGGCAAGGTTGTTGGCGGCGCAAACGCCGTCGCCACGACAGAGGTTCGCCCCCCACGGGCCAAGCTCCACTATGCCGACGAGCATGTTGTCGATGGTCTCGCCCGTATTGGTGATTACCAGGTCAATGACGCATTCCGTGCCGCGTGCGCAGGCTTGATCTGTGCTGCCGCGCACATTGACGGCGACACCCCAGTTGACATCGGGGGTTGGCGTGGCCGTTGGCGGCAGCGGCGTCCACGTCGGCGTAAGGACAGGTATCTCGGTGAAGGTAGGCGTCGGTCGCGGCGTATCCGTGGGCATGAGCATGGTCACGGTCGTTGTATAGGTGCGCGCCACGCCATCGGGCAACACGACGACAAGGTGGTAGACCTCAAGCAGATCGTCGACGCACTCTTCCTTCTGGCCGCGTCCATCCACTCCCTGGTTCTCGTAGTAGACCTCACGCACGTTTTTTACGTCCCAACTGACAATCGTGCAGCCGCCGTCGGGAACCAGTTGTTGCGCGGGCGCAAAGACAATCACGGGTGTACCGATGGGTGTCGGCGTGGGCGTTGCTGTGGGAGTGGCAGTGGGCGCCTCGGCCATACCTGTGCTGGTGGGAATGTCGAAGACAGGGGTCGCGCGCCGCGTCGGCACTTCGAGCAGGATATTGGGCGGCGCTACGGTCGGCTGGGGCGCGGCGGCTTGCGGCTCCACCACAATCAGCGGGGCAACCTCGCCCGGTTGCTGCGGCGTGGCTGTCACCGCTGCGGGGAAGCTTTGCGGTTGTGTCACCGCGCCGGGCTGCAGCGCGGCCTCGGCCGGGATCTGCGTCGCCGCGAGATTTGCAGCGGGGACCAGCGCCGGCGCGGCCGCGGCGACCTGCGGCGCGACCGCGGTGAGCACAATGTATTGCGGCGCAACCGCGACATCACCGCTGGCAACCGATAGCACGGTGCCCGCCGCACGCTCATCGAGGAAACTCTGAACCTGCTGCCAGCCCGACCATGCTGCGAAACTGGCGCCGCAGAGCATGACAAGGATGAAGGTCATGGCTGTGCCCATCCAGGCCCAGCGGCGGCGCGCATGAACCGCCTCATCATTGCCCACCAGACCCATCAACTCGGGGCGCAATTGGTCAGACGCGAGCACGCCGCCCGCAACTTCGGCGGCGGTCTCGGCATCTACGCGCCCGTGCGTCGCCATCGCCTGCGTCGCGCGATAGCGCGGGCAAAGCCGGCAGCCGCCGGCCAGGCAGTAGGTCGCCTGATCAGCCAGCAGCAGCATGTCGCGGTCGTCCGCGGCCATGCATTTGTTCTCGAATGATGGGTACTCGACGGGCGGACCAGGGTTGTTGTTGTCGTCAAGCGTACCCAACAGCGGGCAGGGTTGATGGGGCATTGGCTCTTTGCGATACGCAAGTGGCAGGTGCGCGCACGTCAATCAACACGTGTGGCATTGCCCAGTGGAACGTACGGTCAGGCAGCGCCTGACGACGGCCGCAGTGAGAGCCGCATGGGGTGAAGGGCATGCACATTGTATAACACTTGCTGTCACTCAACAAGCGATCGCGCCAACGCAAGTGCCTGCGCGCGTGTGGCAATATCGCCGGCGGCGTGGGCCTCGGCGAGTTGCTCGATCAGTGCACCGAGGGCAGGGCCAGGTTCGATGTTGAGCTCGTGCATGAGTGTGCGACCATCAACGAGCGGGTTGCGTGAAGATCGCTCAACGGCCTCTTCGCTGTAGAGGAAGGTGAACATCTGCGCCTCGTGCACGAGATAGGCGCGCCAGGCGTCGGGGTCGATGTGCGCGTTTGTCGCCAGCAGGTCGGCCAGCGCGAGGATGAGCACATCCACCCCGGCTTGCTCGTCGCCTGCACGCGGAACGATGTCATGAAAGAAACGGTAGCGCGCACGGCGGCTGATCTCGCTTTGCGCAAAGCTTGCGTGCAGCATGTGCGGACGCATATGGTTCTTGACGACAATGGCGACAAGGTCCGCCTCGCCGCGACTGAAGCGCAACGCCTCGATACGCCCGCGCGCCAGGTGGGCGCCCACTTCTTCGTGGCCCAGGAAGCGCGCCCGCAGCTGACCTTCAGCGTTCCTCTCTATCGTGCGCGTGGCCGACTTGCCCACATCGTGCAGCAGCGCATGCCAAACAAGCCATTCGCCGCGCAACCTGCCGGCGGCATCGGCAACCGCAAAGTGCCTGCGCAAATAAAAGGTCCACGTTTCCAGCGCCCGTGTCAGAATCTCGACGTTGCCTGCGAGCTTTTCATCAAGCGGCACACGAGCCTTGCGGCCCAACAGCCAGTCGCGCAGAGCGGCCGCAATCTGCACAGCCGCCAGTGTGTGGTGATAGACGTCCTTGTCATGTGGTTGCGTCTGCTGCACAAGATCGGTTGCCGCGACTTCGGGCAAGACGATGGGCAACAACCCCGTCGTGCGCAGCAACTCGATGGCCGCCGCGGGATTCGGCCCGGCGAGCATCTTCCAGAGGACATCGCGCACACGTTCAGCGCTTACCGACTGCACTGCCCCCGCCATGCGCAGAATCTGATCAAGCGTGGCATCCTCAATGGCAAAGCCAAGTTCCACACTGAAGCGCACGGCGCGCAGTAACCGCACCGGGTCGTCGGCCAGGCTCGAGGCGTGGACGCGACGGATGCGCTGCGCGGCCAAATCCGCCCGGCCGGCGCCCACATCGATCAGTGTGACGGGGAAACCGTGTTGTGTGGCGGGTCCAAGCGCGAAGGCCAGCGCGTTCACCGAAAAGTCGCGGCTGCGCAAATCCGCTTCAATCGAGCCGCCCCGCAAGGACGAGATGTCACAGACCAGCGGCTCGACGCCTGCATTGAAGACGAGGCGCGCCACATCACGCCCTTCGTCCAGCGGAAAGAACGCCCAGCCGAGACGGTCGGCCACGCGGCGCGCAACCGGTATCGCCGAGTGCGCCACGACGAGATCGAGGTCCACCATACCGTCGTCGCGGCGCAGGAGCACGTCACGGACGACGCCACCCACCACATACGTCGGCTGCACTTCCTGTGAAACGGCCTCAAGCAATGCAAAGAAGGGAGCGCGCGCGGGCTTCCACGATGAGACTAGATTGAGTTGCGGCATGCGCCCATTGTAGCCATGGCCCGTCTGCGCAGCCAATCACAGTCACCTCTATGCGACGACGTCGGGGCAGCAAACTCATGCGCGCGATATGGTTCATTGTATGATAGAATTGAGGTGCTTTCGAACTCGTTTGAAAAGTACCCGGACTCAGCGTAACTGGGCGCGTTGTGTCTCTCTTGCCTGAAATCCCTTCAAGGTCGGATTGCAGCCTAACCCCTTTTCTCTTTACCCCGCATTGACGGTGGTCGCACCTGACAACCGATCCCCACATTCCTGGAGCTTGCAACGTGGCCCGTTCTGGAAACCCGGTGCCTGTGCCGGCAACGTCCTTCGTGGGGCGCAGCAGCGAAATAGCCGCGCTATTGCAGTATTTGTCAAATGAGCGCGGCACCCGCCTTGTCACCGTGACTGGACCCGGTGGTGTGGGCAAGACGCGCGTTGTGCTCGAAGTGGCGCGAATTCTTGGCGAACAATACGCCGATGGCGTCTGGTTCGTCGAAATCGCGTGGATGAAAAGCGCCGCGCAAATTGCGCCTGCTCTTGCCGACGTTCTCGGCATTGAGCACAAGCCCGGCGTCGACGTGCTCGCGGCCATCGGCCAGTTCATCTCCTCGCGCGAGTTGATGCTGCTCTTTGACAACTGCGAACACCTGATTGACGACCTTGCGATAGTCTTCAACACACTGCTCCTGCGGACCCCCAACCTGCGCATACTCTGCACCAGCCGTGAGGCAGTGCACTTGCCGGGCGAGCAACGCATTATGCTTGAGCCCATGTCCACGCCGTGGCTGGATGAGCATGCCGATACAGCAATGCTCCTTAATGCGGACGTCATACGTCTCTTCGCTGAGCGCGCGATGTCGGTCGCTCCCGGTTTCAGGCTCTCGGCTCTGAATGTGGCGGATGTCGCATCCATTTGTCGCGCAGTCGACGGCATCCCGCTGGCCGTCGAATTGGCGGCCGCGCAGGTGCGCGTCTCCACGCCGCAGGAAATTGCCCGGCGCCTGCAGGGCGATATTGCCTTCCTCAACAACGGGCGCGCCGGCGAAACGCGCCACCGGACCCTTGAGGAAGCAATTGCGTGGAGTGAAAGATTGCTTGCCCCCGACGAGCGGCTTCTTTTTTATCGGCTCTCGATCTTCGCGCAGTCGGCCACCCTGGCGGCGATTGAGGCGGTTTGTGCCGACCAGGTACTGCCGCGTACGACAATCCTTGGCGTACTGACGCACCTGGTTGACAAGTCCCTCGTGTTGACCCAACCCGTTGGCAATCAGATGCGCTACATGATGATGGGCACGATCAGGCGCTATGCGCTTGAGCGGCTGGCCCGCAGCGACGAACGGGACGTGTTGGCGCGCAGGCACGCACAATGGGCCTGGAATCTGGCGCATGAGGGGGGCGGCGGCATCTACACCCGCGACTCAGTGCAATGGGTGGGCCGCGCCGAGGCAGAATACGAGAACCTGCGCCAGGCAATTGCCTTCGGCATCGAACACGACCCTGAGCTGGCTGTGGAGATTGTCAGCAACCTGGCATGGTACTGGTTATGGCGGAACCATGTTCCTGATGCACTGCATTGGACAAGCGCCATCCTTGAACATCCCGCTGCCGCGGGTTCGGATCATGTGCGCGCCCGCGCCCTCTACACAAACGCGATGGCGGCCGTCTGGGCCGGCGACTATGAGGACGCACGTGAGAGGCTCAAGGAGGCGCTTGCACTGGCACGCGCCACCGACGACCAGGAGATCATGCCCCATGTTTTGCGGTACTATGCGCTTGCCGCCATCTATTGCGGCCAACTCGATCTTGCCACACAGATTCTTGATCAGCTTGAGAACGGCTCACTCGATCGTGAGAACGCACTCCATATAGATGCACGGTTTTCGCTGCGCGGCATTATCGAACGCGATTTGGGCAACATCGAGCACGCGCTTGTCATTATGGAGGAAGGTTTGCGCAGGTTGCGCGCCTACGGCGAACCTTTCCTGCTGAGCACGCACTTGTTTGAGGTCGCACGTACGCACCAGGTGCAAGGCAACATTGCACGTGCCGAAACCCTCTACAGGGAGTGCCACGAACTGACACTGCGCACGCAGAACGCGCCGCTGCTCACGCGCACCTTCTTTGTCATGGCCGAAGTCAGCCAGGCTGCTGGAAACCTGCGCGAGGCGCTGGATTGGTACGAAGCTGGGCTCGAGCATCTAAGCGGGCAAGGCGAGGATGCGACAGCAGCGACCCTTCGCAGCCTGGCCTATATCGCGGGTGGGGCCGGCATGTGGGCGCTCTGCGTCAGCCTTCACGCCGCGGCAGAGACTCCCTGGCCGCTTGGGAAAGCGCTCTCAGCGATTATCGACACGCCGTACCGCCGCCAGATTGAATACGCGTACTCGATCCTGGGTGAGGCCGATCTTGACCGCGCCCGCAGAGCGGGCGATTGCTGGTCCGTTGCCGATGCGCTGGGCCACGGTATATCAGTGTTGCGCACAAGCCTGATCGCCGGCCACCACACCGCGCACCCAGAGTTGCAGATTCGCATGTTGGGTCAGGGTCAGGTTCTGATTGACGATCGCTTCCTCGAAATGGCCGACTGGAAATATGCCGCAGCGCGTGACCTGCTTTTCTACCTCGTGGCGATTGGAGAACGCACGCGCGAACAAATCGTCAATGACTTCTGGCCGGATGTGGATGCCGCACGCGCCCGCAATCGCCTCAACGTCACTGTCCACTTCCTGCGCAAGGCGATGGGCGCGCGCCGCTGGATTGTCTTTGAAGACCATCGTTATCGCTTTGATCCGGTCGGCCCCTACTCGTACGATGTGGACGACTTCTACTCGGCGACGGCGCTGGCTTCACGCATCAGCCAAAAGCAGCCTGACCAGGCAATTGCCAGCCTCGAATATGCCGTATCACTCGTGCGCGGGCCCTTTCTTGCCGATGTTGCGGACGCCGACTGGCACAAGGCGCTGCGCGACGCGATACAGCGCGATTACCAGGATACCCTGGTGCACCTGGCCAACCTCCAAATTGACCATGACCTTGCCCAAAGCGCCGTCTACACGCTAAGCCTCGCACTGCAACTCGCGCCTTTTGCGGAGGAGACCTACCGCTGCCTCATGCGCGCGCATCTGGTGCGCAGGGACCTTGTACAGGTCATGCAGGTTTACCGCCACCTGTGCGAACTGCTGGAGGAAGAGTACGGCGCACAGCCCAGTGCCGAGACCGTCGGCCTCTATGAAGAGATAGTACGCAGCTTGCGCGACGAATCGGCACGCCTCGCCCGCAGCAGCGCAGCCGGTGCAAATGGAAATGTGCACCCATACGCGCAACAGCGTCACTATTATTAAGGCACTGCGAACGACGGCCGTTCGCAGTGACCAGTTGCGCACCGCTGCACAGTCCAGCGCCCTTTTGCGCCATCAGCCGGCAGACTGTATGATCAGCCACGGGGCGCTTCGTTGTCGCGCGCCCGCATTCCCATCCAGCCATGGATGCCCATGCGCGCAATCTACACGACCGTCCGGAGGCCTCATGTACACCGTATACGACAATGATACCGGCGTCGTACTAGGCGCAATAAGCGAGGAGCAGCTCGCCTTTCTGGCGGGCCACCTCGAAGAAGAATCCAGTGAGGACCGCGACTACTACATCATGTCCCCCACGGTGGACTTGATGGAGGCCAATGGCGCCGACCCTGCGCTGATTGCGCTGCTGCGCAAGGGCATTGCCGGCAACGATGGCGTCGAAATCCACTGGACGCGCACCGAATAATCCCATGTGGCCCGGATGCGCAACGTGGCAAACGCGTCTGCCGCCGGGCCTTCCAGCCAGCCCCACAATTGTCCTATGGTTCATCTAATTTTCGCCGCCCTATTACTTTTGGGTGCGTTGACAGCCGCGGCCCTGGGCACGCGCGATCAGGCGCGTAATGCCTCCGTCACAAGCCCCACGTTGGCTGCAAGCCTGCTTTGCGCAGCCGCGCTCGCGATGATGGCGCGCCAACCGCCCGACCTCTTCTTCAAGGGCACTGTCGTCCTCGCACTGCTCATCGCGTTCATCGCGACTGTGCTGATGAGTATCCAGGGCACGCCGCAGGTCGTGCGCGCAGGCGCCAACACGGTGGTCTATTTCATTCTGTGGCTCGGCTTTCTTGTCACCGCCGGCCCCGCGCTGTGGACGCTGCCGGGCATGATTGGATTCGCTGCGGGCTTCGCCGCGTGCGTGGCGCTCTTCTTCGCAATCCGCACGCGAGTCTCGTGGCTGTCGTACACAATCATCGCCTATACAATCAACATGGCGCTCGTCGTGGGTGGTGCGGCGGCGCTGGTTGCGCTGCAGCCCGCCTTGTGGACTGTTCTCTGTCTTGTGGGCACGCTGCTCTACGCTGGTGTTGACATGGTAGAGGCGTGGTCGACCTGGCACGCACCGGTGCGCCGCGCCGGCCTCTACCGAGCGCTGTTCCTCGCATTTGGCGCCCTTCTGCTAGGACTTTCGGTCTGGGGCAACGCGCTTTTGAACCTCCTGCCTAATGGCTGATTGAGCAGCCGAGTCCGCGGCAAGGGGAACCTGTTCCTCGCGAATCCGTTTTCCATAATGAGAACGGCCCCTATGGTTGCGCCTTCAGCGCGCATGTTCGCTGAGGAGACTCGCCATGCCCTACCAGCCGCCGCAAGCCGACGACGTGCCGCGTGCTACAGAACCCACGCCCGTCGGCCCCGAGCCGCTTGGCCCGCCGCCGCGCCGTTGGAATTGGCGCGTGATGATCGTCATCTTCCTGATCGTGATTCCCCTGTTCGTCGGCATCTACCTGGCATGGCTGGCCTTTACGCCGCCCGATCCGTCGGGTTATGATGCCGGGCTGGTGAAGTTCGCCTGGCGCGCGCCTATTGCATAGCGCGTAGTTCGGGAGCGGTGAGGGCACTGTCGGCGGTTCGATGCCGCCAGCACGCCCACGGGTCGTACGCAAAGTCGGTTCCTGCCGGCGCGCGCCGCATGCTCGACATTCTGCGCGTGCCGCCAGACCTGCGAACTGCTTGCTCACAAAGGAGAGATCATGCCTTCTGCCCTCCCGCGCCGCGCCTTCGCGCTCGGTTTGATGGCGGCACTCATCGCAGGTCTGCTCGTTCCTGCCTTCGCCGCCGCCCACCCCCTTGCCACCGCCCTGCCCGACGGGTTCTACGAAGAGCAGATTGTGGGCGGGCTGGTCGTGCCCACTTCATTTGCCGTCGCACCCGACGGGCGGGTCTTTATCACCGAGAAGAGCGGGCGCGTGCGCGTGGTCAATGACGGCGTCCTGCAGGCGGACCCGTTCATCGACCTGAGCGGCGAAGTGAACGATGCCGCCGATCGCGGCCTCATGGGCGTGGCCGTCCATCCCGGCTGGCCTGCGCAACCATACGTCTATCTCGCATACACCTACGACCCGCCTGAAGCGCGCGGCTACCCGCCCACCGGCGCACGCGTCTCGCGTGTGTTGCGCCTGCGCGCGCGGGCTGACAACCTGAACATGCACGAGCCGGGATCGGGGACAGTGATCCTGGGCGCAAACAGCACCTTTGGCAACATCGGCAACCCGGAAAAGGGCGATGAGTTTCCCTTATCCTGTCTCGACGAAAACGGCATGTTCGTGCAGGACTGCATCCCCGCCGAAGGGACCGCCCACACCGTCGATTTCCTCAAGTTCGCCGCCGACGGCTCACTCTTCGTGAGCCTGGGCGACGGCATTGTCAACAGCAAGGGCAACTGGCGCGCGCAGGATGTAAACAGCCTCGCCGGAAAAATTCTGCGCATTGACCCCACCACTGGTGCTGGCTATGCGAACAACCCCTTCTACGACGGCGACCTGGACGCAAACCGCGCCAAGGTCTACGCATTGGGGCTGCGCAATCCCTTCCGCTTCACCTTTTCGCCTAAAGGCGAGCTCTACGTGGGCGAAGTGGGCAATAGCACGTGGGAGGAGATCAACCGGGGCGCGCCGGGCGCCAACTTCGGCTGGCCCTGCTACGAGGGCGAAGAGCGAATGACCGACTGGGCCATCTGTGATCCCCTCTTCGCCGGCACGACCATCGTAACGCATGGCCTCTATGTCTACCCCCACTCGGCCATGCCGCCGCGCGGCGCAGCCATCGGCGGCGACTTCTATACCGGCAAGCTCTACCCCGCCGCCTACCGTGGAGCCTACTTCTTCACCGACTTCAACGGCGGCGTCATCACGGCCATGATCTTCGACCGCGCCGGCAAGTATACGCTGCAGGACTTCGCTACCTCAGTCCCCGGCCCGGTTCAGATCAGCATGGGCCCCGACGGCAACCTGTGGATGATTTATATTGCCACGGGTGAACTCGTGCGCCTGCGCTATCAGGGTGCGGGCGCAAGTGCAGTCGCGACGATCGCCGCGCCCAAGCGCACAGCAACGGCTACACCCGTCGTCGCGCCGACTGCCGCACTCACGGTGAGCGCGGCACTGTCGGATTCTGCCGCACTGACGGCAGCTTTGACACTGACCACGAGCAGTAGCCTCTCGGTGACGCCGGCCGCCACCGCCGCACCGCAACCTGTCGCCACGCTCAGGCCCGGCAGTGGCGCGGGCGAGATCACGCGCGAACTGTGGACCAATATCGAGGGCACGCAGATCGAGGATCTGACCGGAGAGCCGGCGTGGCCCGACGCGCCCACGGAGACGGACACCCTGAGCGCGCTCAACGTCACGTTGGGTGTGGAAAACGCCGGCCAACGCATTCGCGGCTACTTGCACCCGCCCGTCACGGGGGAATATCGCTTCTGGATCGCCTCCGACGATGCCGGCGAGCTTTGGTTGAGCAGCGACGCCACGCCCGCCAAGGCCGTGCTGGTCGCCTCGGTGCCAGAGTGGACGCCCGACCAGCTTTGGGACAAGTATCCCGAGCAGGCCTCGAAGGCAATCCGGTTGGTGGCAGGCAGGCGCTACTACATCGAGGTGCTGCACAAGCAGGGCACGCTGGCCGACAACCTGGCCGTGGCCTGGCAGCCGCCCAGAGTCGAACGCACAGTCATTGCGGGCGCATACCTCTCGCCTATGGAGTAGACTTGCAGGAACAGGAAACAGAACGGCCCACCGAAATCGGTGGGCCGCTTTGCTGGCGGAGACGACGGGATTTGAACCCGCGACCTACGGCTTGACAGGCCGTTGTGCTAACCGCTACACCACGTCTCCACAAGGGTCGCGAGCGGTAAGCCAAAGAGTATCATCCTCTCCTTCAGTTGTCAAACCGGATCAGCCTCGTTTTGGCGCAGAAACGGTGCGCAGTCAGCCACGGATGACTACGTGACAGCCGCAAGGTATTGCGTGGGCAAGGTGTCCCATGCGGGGCTGTCACCGGCGTGCTTGTAGTCGCGCTGCCAAAGCACGCGTGCGCCCTGCACGAGGAAGAGACCAGGCATCTGGCGCGGGTCACCCACGGGCTTGCCTGGGATATTGCCCTTGGCGATGGCGCGCACGGAGCAGGTCATGACGCCAAGGCTCATCATCTGCGAAGCCGTGCCCTGCTCCAGGCCAAAGCCGCGGTACAGGGGCAGTGGCGGCGCGTCGGCCAGGGCTTGCGCTTCGGGCCAGTAGGCGTCGAAGAAGGCGGCGCCGTCCGCGGCCGTGCCCATATGGACGAAGAGGATGCGCGGATAGTTGGGGTTTGCAGCGACCGCTGCACGCAAGTCCTTTACGGTCTCGCGACAGAATTGTCAGCCAAAGTGGCGCAGGAAGACGAGCAGTGTTGGGGTTTCGCCCAGCACGTCGGCCACGCTGGCGTCCACTATGTTGTATCCCGTCGCAGGTGATTGCAGGACGCTTGCGGGAATTCTCTCCAAAAGCTTTCTACCTTTCGCAACTCGCCACCCAGGCGGCGCTGACGTACAATCCGGGCGAGTCAATTTCGTCTCATCCTACCAGAGTAAAGCCCTGTTGCCGTATGGCGGCTTCCATTCTACAAATTATGGGCAAACTCTGTGCAAACCAGAAAGTCGCCGCTTCATGCCAAGCATCGGCCCCGCACCCCATCTGATCATTCGCAACGCGCACGTCATTACAATGGACCCAGCGCAGCCATTTGCGCAGGCAGTGGCAGTGCGTCATCACCGCATTTTGGCCATCGGCAGCGACGATGAAGTATGCGCGCTGGCCGCGCCCCACACGCGCCTCGTGGACGGCGGCGGCGCGACGCTGCTACCCGGGTTGGCCGACGCGCATATCCACTTTGGCGACTGGAGCCGCCAACTGGCCGCCTTGCCATTGGCCGATGCCGCTTCCAGGTCCGAGATGCTCGCGCGCCTGGCCGCGCACGCGCAAGCCACGACCCCCGGCGGGTGGATTGTAAGCCGCGGCTGGAACGAGTCCCGGTGGGGCGAGGTGGCCTTTCCCACCGCCGCCGACCTGGACGCCGTTACCGGTCCCGATCACCCCACACTGCTCTACCGCAGCGATATGCACAGCGCCGTCGCCAATAGCGCGGCGCTGCGCGCAGCGGGCATCACTGCGGCAACGCCTAATCCTGAAAATGGCACAATTGACCGCGACGCACGCGGCACGCCGACGGGCGTTCTGCGCGAAATGGCCACCTACCTAGTGTGGCGGCAAGCGCCACCAGTGACTTTCGAGGAACGGACCGCGGCCATGCGCAAGGGCATTGCCGCCATGCACCGTATGGGCGTCACAGCCATCCATGACCAGCGCTACGGAGGCGGCACGGAGGGAGGCGAAGCACTGCGTGTCTTCCAGGCGCTGCAGCAGGCGGGAGAACTGCTGCTGCGCGTCAACTGCAACGTTTCGGCAACAGACCTGAACCACGTTGCCGCGTTGGGCGTAGAGAGCGGCCTGGGCGATGACAGACTGCGCCTGGGCCATGTCAAGCTCTTTGCCGATGGTTCATTAGGCAGCCGCACCGCCTGGATGCTCAATCCCTTTGCGCGCGTCGCGGGCGAAGACCCCAGCGCGCCCCCAAATAGCGGCGTCATCGTCACCGCACCTGACGAGATGGCCGACATCTTTCGGCGCGCCGTGGTGGCAGGCTTCCCGATCAGCATCCACGCAATTGGTGACCGCGCCAACCGTGAGGTGCTTGATGTCTTCGAGGAACTCATCGCTGCAGGCCCTGCGGTCGCTATCCCGCACCGTATCGAGCATGTGCAGATCATCGATGCCGGCGACGTCACACGCCTGGCGCGCCTCAACCTTACCGCCAGCGTCCAGCCCGTGCATGCGCTGGACGACATGGACACGGCCGACTTGTTGCTGGGTGAGCGCGCTGCGCGCACCTACACCTTTGCCGACCTGCTGCAGAGTGGTGCGCGCCTTGCCTTCGGCAGCGATGCGCCCGTGGCCGACCCCAGCCCCTGGCTTGGCCTGCACGCCGCTGTTGTGCGCACGCGCCCGCAACGCCACAGCGCGCCCGCGTGGCATGGTGAGCAACGCATCGGACTCATGGACGCGCTGCGCGCCTACACGGTTGGCCCGGCCGTAGCCACCGGCTGGCAGCAGACCATCGGCGCGATTTCCCTGGGCCGGCGCGCTGACCTGGTATTGCTCGACCGTGACCTGCTTGCGCTGAGTGACGATGTGGTCGCTTCCGGCGCGTTGGCCCAAGTGCAAGTGCGCATGACAATCTTTGACGGCGCAGTTGTCTGGGAGGCATAGACATGCGTGTGGCTCGGCGCACCTACAATCTCCGGCCCGTGTGTTAGGCTCACCCTATACGCACACCATCCAAATCCCCTGAGGAGGAAACATGACAAAAGGCAAAGCGAAATCTGCCAAGCGCGCGAAGACCTCGCCCGCAGAAGACAAGCCGGCGGATGATCCATTCGTCGTCATCGGTGGCGATGCCGCGGGCATGAGCGCGGCCAGCAAGATCAAGCGCGAGGCACGTGACGCCGAGGTGATCGTCTTCGAGAAGTCGCCTCACATCTCCTACTCCATGTGCGGCATGCCCTACTGGATTGGCGGCGTGATTGACTCGCAGGATGAACTGATGGCGCTCAGCATCGATCGCGCCCGCAACGAGCGTGGCCTCGATGTGCGCATCTTCCATGAGGTCATCGCCATCGACCGCAAGGCGCACACGGTGACTGTGAAGAAGCTGGAGAGTGGCGAAGAGTTCACGCAGGCATACGGCAAGCTCATCTATGCCACGGGCGCATCGGCGGCAAAGCCGCCCATACCCGGCCTGGAGTTGCCGGGCGTCTTCTCACTGCGCGCACTGACGGATGCCGAGGCGATTCGCGCCTTCCTGGACGAAAATCGCCCAAGGCGCGCCGTGGTCGTTGGCGCGGGCTACATTGGGCTGGAGATGGTCGAGGCGCTGCGCAAACGTGGCCTCTCGGTTGACCTGGTGGAGTTGCTGCCGCAGATTATGCCCAATATGGACGCCGACATGGTGGAGCCATTGGCCGTGCACCTGCGCGAACATGGCGTACACATTCATCTGGAAGCGGGCGTGCGTGAGATAGCGCAGAGCGACGGCGCACTTGTGGTCACCGTGCGCAATAAGGACGGCGATGACGAACAGCTTGGCGTGGACATGGTGCTCGTCTCGGTGGGTGTACGCCCCAATGTGGCGCTGGCCAAGGAGGCCGGGCTGGCGCTGGGCAAGAGCGGTGCGCTGGCCGTGGACAAGCACCTGCGCACAAATGACCCCGATATCTTTGCTGCGGGCGACTGCGTAGAGTACCGCCATATCGTGACCGGCGACACGGCTTGGATTCCGCTTGCACCTTCGGCCAACAAGGGTGGTCGCATTGTGGGCGAGAATGCGCTGGGCGGCAACGCCGTCTTCCCCGGCATCGCAGGCACGGCTATCGTCAAGGTTTTCGACTATTCGTTGGCGATGACCGGTCTGACTGAAGCGGCCGCACGCGCCCACGAATCCTTTGGCGCCAACGGGGCGCATGTGGGCAGCGCCACGATCACGGCCACGGACCGCGCGGGCTACTACCCGGGCGCCGTAGAAATCCGCACCAAACTGGTCTTCGACAAGCGCGACGGGCGGTTGCTCGGCGGCCAGATCGTGGGCCCGGCGGGCGTCAACAAGCGCATCGACGTCGTGGCCACGGCGCTAACCGCACGGATGACGCTCCACGACGTGACGATGCTTGACCTCTCGTACGCGCCCCCCTACTCGCCGGTCTACGACCCCATCCTGGTGGCTGCAGGCGTGGGGCTGAAGGATGTGGAATAGGCGGGCGACAACGGCCAGTCGTAAGTCGGCGCAAAGGGCTTGCACGCAGTGTGCGCGTGCAAGCCCTTTGCGCCGACTTTTCATCACAAGGGACACCTGTCCCGATTCTCCGGGTCAATTGTCCCTTGTATCATAACGCAGCGCGGCGTAAGTTGGTTCTATCGTTCTGGCGCCCCACCGCCGCGCGCCGCCCGCAAAGATCCGAGGACAGTGCATTGTCATGGACATTCGCATTCACCGTGTAGACACCTCCAATATATTTACCAAGCATCTCGACCCGTGCGAGTGCGCAGACGAAGACACAATTGAAACCACAACCGAAGAGCTTGAAGCCTTCTACACCGTGCGCGCCATCCTGCGCCCGGTTGTCGATTGCCGCCGTGTGACCATGCGCGACTGCATCCGCGAGTGCAAGGTGCTGCTCGACGGCGACATCTACCGCCCCATCTGCAAGTTCAATTTTCACCAGCCCGACAAGAGCGTCGTCCTCTACAGCCATGACGGCGCCGAACTCATCCCGATACACAACACGAGCGACCTGTACGACTACGCCGACGTGCTGCAGGCAGTCGTCATCTGGTATGAAAGCGAACAGCCTGCCAAGGCGCGCGTGCTTGAAGCCGAAGTGATGGCCTGAACCAACCCAAGCCAATCAAGCGTTATTTGGCGCTTGTTGTTGTTGCAACCGCCGTTGCCTGACGAACAACGCGGGTTATCCCCCCCACAAATAAAGGACCCGCCGTTGTCGGCGGGTCCACCTTTTTTCGCGTGCGGGTCCACGAGATGAGGACGAGCTACGCCACATTGCCTGTTCACCGGTTTGTTGGCTTGCACCTCTGCCAGCATGGTTCCTGCAATCCGATTTGCTCCCCAACAGGCGGAATCGTATTGCTTTGCGGGAGAAGATGCAGGCAGCGCATACCTACGCAGCAGGCGTCTCGTTGAGGGTGGCTGGGTCGATCGCGCCCATGATGTTGTAGCCACCGTCCACGAACAGAACCTCGCCGGTAATGCTCTGCGCCCAATCACTGAGCAGGAAGCGGGCGGCGTCACCCACACTTTCCTTTGTCACATTGCCCAGCGGCGCCACCTGGCCCACCAGCTTGAGGCTGCTGCGGAAGCCGCTGACGCCGGACGCGGCCAGCGTCTTGATGGGACCGGCGCTGATGGCGTTGACGCGGATACGCTCCTTGCCCAGGTCCCAGGCCAGGTAGCGCACGCTCGCCTCCAGCGCCGCCTTGGCCACGCCCATGACATTATAGTTGGGCGTTACCTTCTCTGCCCCGTAGTACGTGAGCGTCACAATGGAGCCACCATTGGGCATGAGCGGGCGTGCCCGCCGCGCCAGCGCCACCAGGCTGTAGACCGAGATGTCCATGGCCACGCGGAAGCCATCACGGCTGGTGTCGCTGAATCGGCCGCCCAGCTCTTCGCGCGGGGCAAAGGCGATGGCGTGCACAAGGAAATCCAGCGTGCCGAAGTGCTCTTCAATATCGCTGAAGAGCGCGTCCACTGCCGCTTCGTTGGTCACATCGCACTCGCGCACAAATCGGCTGCCGATACTCTCGGCCAGCGGTTCGACGCGCTTCTTCAGGATTTCGCCTGCATAGCTGAAACCAAGATCGGCGCCCTCTTCGTGCAGCGCCTGGCTGATGCCCCAGGCAATGCTGTCCTTGTTGGCCAAGCCGAAGATCATGCCCTTCTTGCCGGTGAATAGTCCCATGATGTTCTCCTGATTCTCGATTGTGCGACGTGCGCTGCGCGCTGGCGCACTGGCGGTGCAACCGTGGCACACGTGATGATGAGGCCCGGGAGCCTGGCAAAACTGGTTGCGGATCGGCACTTTGGCACATGCGCCGGGCTACATTCTGTAGGCGCAGCCTGCGCAAGAAACGCGTCCGCTTATATAAGCGTGTACTCATGTGCAGCAGAGGCGGCGCAAGCAATGGAGCGGGCGCTTTACGAAATTGCAGCAAGAATTTTCGACTACTTAACTTGCGCAAAACATACGTTCAACCACCGTTAACTACACAGTTGCCCATAAAATGGAATTCATTAACGTTTACTCACTTTACAAGGGGCCACGGCCGTGCTATAGTGATGCCAGAACTGCTCGGTATCGCACTGCGGCTTGCCGCTTCGGGGGAAGTGCGAAATCGAGCAGTTTCTATTTCCCCTTTTTCATGGCCGACAACGCTTCGCTTGCCTATACTTGATTCTCCTGCACTGCGGTGCAGGTTTTTGCGCGTGACGTCTGAGCCGTCTTGCGGGCGATTGCCTATGCGCCCAGCACACGCAGGAATTTGCGCTTGCCCACCTGCACGACCTGTTCCCGGGCGCTGGGTGACACCAGCGCATCAACCGCCCCCACCGTCTCGCCATCCAGCCGCACCCCCGCCTGCTCGATGAGCCGGCGCGCCTCGCCCTTGCTCTTCACAAGCTGTGCGCCAAGCAGCAAATCCACCAACAGTGTGGGTGCATCAACCCGCGCGCTGGGGGCGTCGCTAGGCGCTGAACCTTCATGCATGGCACGCGCGTCCAGTGCGGCCCCTTCGGCCTGCACATCGCCGTAGAAAATGCTCACGATCTCGCGCGCCATCTTGTGCTTAAGGTCGCGCATGGCGAGCTGGCCCGCCTCGACGGCCGTCATGTCGGCGTCGATTGCCTCCTGCTCCCAGCGCGTAGCAAGCTCCGCATAGCTGCGCACCACATCGTCGGGCAAGTTAAGCACCTTGGTGAAAATGACGCCCGGCGGCTCGTTGATGCCGATATAGTTGCCGGTTGATTTGCTCATGCGCAGAACACCGTCGGTGCCCACCAGGATTGGCACAGTGAGCACGATTTGAGGGCGCAGGCCGTGCGCTTCCATCAGCTTGCGGCCGGCCATGAGGTTGAAGAGTTGCTCGGTGCCGCCCACCTGAACGTCCGTCTCGAGCGACACGGCGTCGTATCCCTGCATCAATGCGTAGAAGAACTCCTGCAAGCCAATCGCGTCGCCCTTGGCGTAGCGCTTGGCGAAGTTATCGCGCGCCAGGAACTGCTGCACGGTGAAGTTGCTGGCCAATTGCACAACATCGGCAAAGTCGAGCTTGCGCAACCACTCATGGTTGTACTTGACTGTGGTGCGCTCGCGGTCGAGCAGGCGAAAGACCTGCTCGGCGTATGTCGCCGCTTTGGCCACGGATTCATCCAGCGATTGCTGCTTGCGCGCCGAGTCCTTGTCGCTGGCGTCGCCCACCATGCCGGTGAAGGTGCCGATAAGGAAGGTGACGTCGTGGCCCAGATCCTGAAACTGGCGCAATTTGCGCATGGTGAGCGTGTGGCCCAGGTGCAGGTCCGGCGACGACGGATCATAGCCGCAGTAGATGCGCAGCGGGCGGCCATTGCGGTAACTCTCCTCAAGGCGCTCGCGCAATTCCTTTTCCATGCTGGTGAAGGTAAGCGGGTCGCCAAAATCAATGCCGCGCATGAGGATGCGCATCTGCTGATCAACCGGTGGAAACGCTGCCATGCGCTGAAACCTCTCGGCGTGCCATGGTCGCGGACCTGCGCCCGCCCACGTGGAATGAACAAAATGATGCATGTAAACAAGAAGCGGCGCATCGAACTGGTGCGCCGCCACACAGTTGCCGCGTAGGGAACGCTATTCCGCGTTTGCGGGCGTGGCCTCAACCACTGAACCGAGGCCGTTGATCGAGACGCGCCAGCGACTTTGGGGCACGCACAAGCCGAACCTGTCGGCCGAGAGCGGGAACGAATAACGCTTGTCGTTCACGGTGACCGTGCAACTGTAGCGCTCATTGCGATCGCCCGGCTTGCGGTCTGAGGCCGTCGTCAGGGCCGGCCAGGTGGGCGACAGGTCGGCGCCCTCCGCGACGACCGTATCCACAAGCACCCAGGCCATCACCTCGTACGTACACATGGGTGCAAAAACCTGGTATTCGCAATCCTGCATCACGTTGCCGTAGCCCGTGCCCGTATCCACTGTATACGGCGTACCGCAGACCTCCAGCGCACCCGCCACGGGCTCGTCGACCGTGTCATACAGCTCGTCGCGGCATTGTAGTAGCGTCGCGTCGGCCGGCGCTTCATCCTGCCAGGCCTGCTTCTGCACAGGCACAAAGCCCATGACGTCGACCGTGCGCTCCCAATGCGCCGCTTCCGCAACAGCCGTGTACTTGTCGGAGCGCAGACCGAGCCACGCAAATAGAGCGACGGCCACAACCAGGAGCCCGCCCAACGCCCAAAGCCACCAGAGCGCAACGCCACCTCTGTGGGGTGCGGGCAGCGGCGCGGGCGCACCGGCACGTGCGGCAGCGCCGCGGCGTTGCAGGGGCGCGCCGCACTTGGCGCACAGTCTGGCTGCGCCAAGGTTCGTTGCGCCGCACACATGGCAGGTTATATCGCCAATGGCGGCTGGTACGGCGCCCAGATTGCCGCCTTGCGTGCGAGACGCCGCGCCCGCCAGGGGCGCGTGGCATTGGTTGCACTCTGCAGCGGTCGAACTATTGCGTGCGCCGCAGAAGGGGCACTGCACATCGGGGCCGGCCGCCACCGTTTGCGCAACCCGGGCGCCTTCGGCGGATTCCAAACCGATCACCGGACCCTGCGCAGGCGCCTCGAACTGTGCGTTGGCGGGCTGTGGCGCCCCGCAGGTCGGGCAGACCATGACGCGGCCGCCGCTGCGCGTGCCGCAGGTCGGACAAGTCCATTCAAGCTCGACGTATCCGACTTGCTTGGGCTTCGCCATGGTCAATAGGGGTGCTCTGTGGTCGCGCGCCGCGGCTCCGCTCTGGCCCGCGAATAGTGCCAGTGTACGTTTGCCGGCCTGCTCTGTCAAGGTGCGCGCCGGGGCAACACTGCCGT
>CAYRVP010000074.1:0-19714 GCA_964427845.1 uncultured Caldilineaceae bacterium | reverse complement strand
GTCGGGGCATGGAGGACCGTCGTCCAGGTTCCCACCGAATGGAATGCCGATAAGTTCTACACAGGCGTTGCCAACGCCCTGCAGGCCCATCCCGAAGCCAATTGCATGTTCGTTGCCAGTGACTTTGCCTTCCAGGGTGTAGAGAAGGCACTCCAGGAAGCCGGGAAACTGGCTGCCACAGGCGAGCCGAACCACATGTGGATGGCCGCCCAGGACGTCAACCCGCCCGGCCTTGAGGCCCTCGAAAAGGGCTATATCGACGTCGTGACTTCCTACGACGCCTACTACCACTCCGTGGCCTTTGTGGACACCGCCATCAAGATTCTGAATGGCGAGACATTGGATGCCGCAGAGTTCCTGGTTCCCGGCCGCGTCGTAACGCAGGAAAACTTCGCCGACATGCCCAACCTCTGGGCACAGGACTACAAGGGCCAGTAGACTTCACCCGCAGTGTCATTCGAGGAGGAGGTGGCTTGGTCCACCTCCTCCTTCCTGCATAGTGAGACAGTGTGCGCAATCGCCGCCAGCCACGCCTCTCGCCCAGCGGGTGGCCGGTGCAGAGCGCGCAGGAGACAAGAGTATGGGCATTCGCAAGATCAAAGTCGGGATCCTCACATTCTCGGATGGACGCAAGTACATCCACGACACACTGGTTGAACTAAACCAGCGCTATCAGGACAGACTGGCCGCAGCGCTCACAGCTACTGGTGAGGTTGAGGTCGTCGCCGGCAGGCAGATCATCTGGACGCCCGAAGGCGCGCGCACCGAGTCCCGTCGTCTGCAGGAAAACGGCGTTGACTTGACGATCTTCAACTACGCCATCTGGGCCTTCCCGCATCTCACCGCAATCTCGACAACCTTTGCGCCCGGCCCCTATCTTCTCTTCTGCAATGTCCACCCCAAAGAGCCCGGCATGGTTGCCATGCTTTCCAGCGCCGGCGCCATGGACCAGTTGGGCTGCACCTATACCCGAGTCTGGGGAGATATTGCGGAGGCCAAGACCTTGGCCAAGGTGATGCACTATATCCGTGCCGCCGGTGCGCTGGCTCACTTGCGCGGTGAAACCTATGGCCTCTTTGGCGGGCGACCGCTGGGCATGTATACCGCCGTGGCCAATCAAGACCAGTGGCAGCGCATCTTCGGCATCGACGTGGAGCACATCGAGCAGTACGACATTGTGCGCTACGCCGAGGCGGTGGACGCGGACCGCGTGCAGTCAGCACGGAAGTGGCTGGAGGCGCACGTTGGCTCCATCAAATACGACGGCAAGGCGCTCACCCCCGAAAAACTCGAGTTGCAGATCCGCTCCTATCACGCCGTGCGGCAAATTATGGCCGAGAAGGATCTCGATTTTGTGGGCTTCAAAGCCCATGGCGACCTGACCGATTATTTCGTTACCATGGACATTGCCGAGGCATTCCTTAACGATCCCTACGACTGGGAAGGAGCGCATGAACCGATTGTAGCGGCAACTGAAGCCGACATGGACGGTGCGCTCACAATGGAGTTGCTCAAGCATCTCTCCGGCGGCCAGACGGTGCTCTTCGCCGATATTCGCCACTATGATGCCGAAGATGATGTCTGGTACTTCGCCAACTCGGGCACGCATGCCACGTTCTTTGCCGCGCGCTCGCTGCAACCTGCGGACAACCTGGCCGCAGTCAATTTCTACCCCGAGATTCCCGACTACCCGGCCGGCGGCGCCTCGGTGCAGTTCTTTGCTGCGCCCGGCCCCATGACCATGGCGCGCCTGGCACGCAAAAATGGCCAATATTGGCTGGCGATCGTCCCCTGCACATTCGTTACGTTTCCACAGGAGGTCATGGAGGCCAAGGCGCGCACGACCGACATAGAGTGGCCACATGCCTTCGCACGCCTGCAGGCAAGCGCTGACGAATTCCTCGCTACGTACCCCTGCAATCATATCCACGGCATTTGTGGCGACTGGGTGCAGGAACTCCTCCACGTTGCCTCGGTTCTGGGCATTGAAGCCCACGTTTATGGCGACAATTAATTCTCTCTACGGAAAGGCTCCGCAATGAACAAGATTGGGATCTATTACGCATATTGGACGCAGGAATGGGACGTCGACTTCAATCCCTATGTGGACAAAGCGGCGGACCTCGGCTTCGACATTCTCGAAGTCAATGGCGGCACAATTGCCACCATGACTTCGCAGGAGCGGCAGACGCTGCTTGCACATGCACGCGACCGCAACATGCAACTCACCTATTGTGTCGGCATGCCGAAACAGTATGATCCTTCCTCACCCGACGCGGCAACACGCAGCAACGGCATTGCCTACCTGCAGAAGATGTGCGAAGGGATTGGCGAGATGGGCGGCGGCAGTCTTTCCGGCATTCTCTACAGCACATGGCCGACAAAGATGCCCAAGGGAGAGAGTGACAAAGGCCCCTGGCTTGAGCGCAGCATTGCCAGCATCAAGCAGGCGGCCAAGGCAGCCGAAGCGAACAATGTGACGCTGAACATGGAGGTCGTCAACCGCTTCGAGCAATTCCTCTTCAACACCGCCGCCGAAGCCGTGGCGTATGTTGAGCAGGTGGATAATCCCAACGTCAAGATCCTGCTGGACTCATTCCACATGAACATCGAAGAGGACAGCATCGGGGGCGCGATTCGCACGGCGGGCGCGCACCTGGGCCACATTCATTTGGGCGAGAACAACCGGCGCCCACCCGGACGCGGCAACTTCCCCTGGGGCGAGTTTGAGTCGGCGCTAAAGGAAATCGGCTTTAAGGGCGCGCAGGTCATGGAGCCCTTCATGGTGCCCGGCGGGCAGGTAGGCTCCGACATCGCCGTGTGGCGTGATTTGAGCGTGGGGCTTGACCTGGACGAGGAAGCAGCCGCATCCTGCGCCTTCATGCGCGCACAGGTGGCAGCCGCCTAAACTGAAACCGTGATTGACTTGGCATTCTTCAACGCAAGGGCGCAAGGGACGGGAGGGCGCAAGGAAGAGCAAGAGCAGGAAATATCCGTCAATTCGTGGCAAGCACCTCTGGCGGAGAGTTCGTGAGTCTGATTATATTCCTGTTTTTGCTCTTCCTTGCGTCTTAGCGACCCTTGCGTCCTTGCGTTGCAGAGTGTGCCTCTAAGCACCAGCCGCAATGTGCCACGTGCGGCGCAAATCCTCGCGCAGCGCCTTGTAAACGGCATAACGCTTCGTATAAAGGGCGACCATCTCCGCCTGCGGCTCAAAGCGGAGCACGTCACCTTGCGCGGCTGCCAACGCATCCTCCACAGCGGCGTAGATGCCTATCCCCACAGCAGCCAGCAGCGCTGCACCTTTCGCGCCGTACTCCGTGGCGCCCTTGGGCACAGTCACCGATACCCCGCACGCGTCGGCAATCATTTGGCTCCAGAAGGCGCTGCGGGCGCCGCCGCCCGACAGTCGAATCGCCAGCGCGGGCATGGGCAGCGCCGCATAGCCATCGCGAATCGAAAGCGCTATGCCCTCATAGACGGCGCGCAGCATGTCGGCGCGCGTGTGCCTGTCGGTGAGCCCGCAGAACTGTGCGCGCGCCGCCGGTTCGTAGTAGGGCGCGGTGATGCCAAGCTCGCTGAGGTAGGGCAGATAGAGAACGCCGTTGGCCCCGGCTGGGCTCTGCCCGGCGAGCGCCTCGAGGCGTGCAAAGAGCGCGCCATCTGCTTGCGCGGCGCGGCGCTCCGCTTCGCAGAAGTGCGCGATGAACCAATCCAGGCTGGTTGTGCCCGAGACATTGATCATAGCGCGCAGCCAGCGCCCCGCCGGCAGCGTGAACATGACGCCAATGTCCATCGGCGCCATATCCGGTGCATCAAGCACCAAACAATTCAGGATATTCGTCCCCAGCAGCGTGCAGGCGTCGCCTGCCGCAAACGCGCCCAGCCCCAGCGTCGAGGCAATCACATCGCCCGCGCCAACGCCCACCGGCGTACCGGCGCGCAGCCCGGTCTGCGCCGCGGCGGCCGCAGTCACCGTGCCGAGGATGCGCTCGGATGGGCGCACCTCCGGGAAGAGGGCGCGTTCGTTGCGCAGCCCGAAGAGGTCGATCATCGCCTCGCTGTAGGTGCGCGCGTGGGCATCGCCCGGCAGCACGGTCGCTTCACTGGGGTCCAGGCCGACGATCCCCGTCAGTTTGAAGCCGATCCAGTCCTTGCAGCAGAGAACCGCCGCCGCACGCGCCAGCGCCTCCGGCTCGTTTTGCTTGAGCCAGGCCAGCAGCGGCAACGTGCAGCCCTGCTGCATGATCGAGCCTGAGGCGCGGAAGATCGCGCGCATGAAATCGGGGTTTGCGGCGCTCATGCGCTCAATCAGCGGCTGCGTGCGCCCGTCGTTCCAGAGGATGCCGTTGCGCACGGTAGCCCCGGCAGTGTCCACCAGCCACGCGCCCACCATGGTGCCTGTAAGCCCCACCGCGGCGATGCTGCCTGCGTCGGCCCCGCTCTGCTGCAGCAGCGCGCGCACGCACGCCGCCACGGCCTCCCAGGTCGCGATCATATCCGTCTCGGACCAGAGCGGCCGTGGTGAGACGAGCAGGGTGGGCCGGCGCACCACTGCCAGTTCGTTGCCACGCACATCGAAGAGGGCAACTTTGACGACCGACGTGCCGGCGTCAATGCCCAGGAGGAGTGAAGGGGCCAATTGCTTCAAGGGGATGCGCCTCTATTTGACGGCGCCGGCCGTCAGTCCTTCGACAAAGTTGCGGCCGACAAGGCTGAACAGGATCAGGACGGGCACCATCGTCACCGTGGCCCCGGCGAGCAGCAGCCCCCAGTCCACCTGGTATTGGCCAATGATGCCCGCCAGACCCACAGGCACCGTGCGGTTGGCGTCGCTGATGATGAGCACCGAGGCAAACATGTACTCCGTCCATGAGGTGATAAAGGCAAAGATGGCGACGGATGCCACGCCCGGCGCAGCCAGCGGGAGCACAACGCGCACAAGCGCCACGAGCCGGCTCGCGCCGTCGAGCGCCGCCGCTTCCTCAAGTTCCAGCGGTATCGTCGTAAAGAACGCTTGCAGCATCCACACCGCAAAGGGTGCGGTGAAGGTGACATTGACAATCACCAGCGCCAGCCGGCTGTCGATAAGCCCCATCGCGCTGAGCATGCCGTAGAGCGGAATCAGGAGCAGCACACCCGGAAATGCGTAGGTAACGAGGATGATGCGGAAGAGCATCTGGTTGCCGGGCAAGCGCAGCCGATAGAGACCGTAGGCCGCCAGCGTACTCAAAATCACGCAGATCAGCATGGAGATGGTGGCGACAATGACGCTGTTGAGCAGGTAGGTGGGAAAGGCCGACGAACGGAAGAGCTTTGCGTAGTGCTGCCAGGTGAAGGAATGCGGGATGAGCGTTGGGACGCGCGAGATGATTTCCTGAGGCGCCTTGATTGATGACGTAACCACATAGTAGAAGGGCGCGACCACCACAAAGAGCAGGATCAGGATGGCGCCCCCCAACAGCGCACTGTTCAGCGTCTTGCGCGTCATCCTACGCCTCCTGCCTGGGGGCCATGAAGCGGATGAAGAGAGTCGCGAAGACGAGCAGTACAAGCCCCGAGAGCACAGAGATCGCCGCCGCCTGGCTCAACCGGTACTTGGTGAAGGCGGTGTCGTAGATAAGCACGGGCAGCGTCGTCGTGGCCGCTGATGGGCCACCTCCCGTGAGCAGCCAGATGACATCGAAGACGTTGAACGACATGAGCGTGCCCACCAGCCCGAGCACGAAGAGCACCGGCTGCAGCATGGGGAAGGTGATGCGGAAGAAGCGCTGCGCGGCGGTTGCGCCGTCCACGGCCGCCGCCTCATAGAGTTCGCGCGGAATGCTCTGCAGGCCGGCCAGCAGAGTCACCGTCATGAAAGGAAACCAGCGCCACGCATTGACGAGGATGACCGAGGCCGACGCCGCATTGCGCGTGCCGAAGAAGCCAATCGGGCTATCCACAACGCCCAGCGTCACAAGCGCATAGTTGACAATGCCCGAACTGCTGAGCAGCCAGCGCCAGATGATGACAACCACAACCGTGGGCACAATCCACGAGAGGATGATCCAGATGCGCGCCACCCGTTGCCCAGGAAAGCGCTGGTTCAGCACCAGCGCGGCTGCAAATGCGGCCACCGTCTGCGCCAGCGCGTTGCCAATCACCCAGACGCCGCTCCGCCCCAGCGCCTGCCAAAAGGCGTTTGACTTGAGCGCCCACACGTAGTTGTCAAGCCCGACGAACGATCCTTCCGTGCCGATGATCTTGACATTGTGCAGGCTAATCCACACCGCCGAGAGCAGCGGATAGAGAATTGCGGCCGCCAGCCACAGGAGCAGCGGCGCCACGTACAAATAGCCGAACAGCACACGCCGCCGGTACGCGGGTGTTATGCCATCCCTGATGTTTGTTGCACCGGCGGCGTTCTGCGCCATTGAGTAACCATGCCTGCTGCAAGGGGGAGGCCAACTGTGGCCTCCCCCGGTTTGAACTGCACGTTACTCGGCAATTGCCTCTTCCATCAGAGCCTGTCCCGCCGCCACGGCGTCGGCGGCGGGCATGCCGTCAATCACCACCAACTGCAGCGTTTGCGCCAGCAGATTCTGCGCCGAGATGGCCGAGATGCTGGGGAAGGTGTTGCCGTTGGTGAAGCCGAAGAGGCGGCCGTTCTCGGCATTCGCCACCATCTGTTCAACCTGGCTCTTGTACTTGACCACCAGCGGGTCGCTCCACAGCGCCTCATCCGTGGCGCCCGCCTCGGTCACCGGCAGGAAGAGGCCCGGCTCCATGTTCAGGAAGCGACCGTAGTTGCCCGGCTCCATGAGGAAGCTGAGGAATGTTGCAGCAGCAGCCTTCTTGGCCGGGTCATCAGTCATGAGCATGACGCCGTTGACATACGCAACTGTGCCGGGTTTGTCGACGCCGGGCCCCACAGGGAAGGGCATGACGCCCAGGTCGGCCGCATCACCTTCGGCCTGCGTGTCATAGGTGGTAATTACGGTGAACTGGGGCACCATGGCGCAGGTGCGGTTGGCGAAGCACGCCTCGGCCTCGCCCCATGTCCAGCTCGGGCTGTCGGGCGGCGAGAACTGGTAGAGCTTGCTGTACATGTCAAAGGCAGCTACGGTCTGCTCGTTATTGAAGCGCAGCGTGCCGTCGGCGTTGTAGATTTCGTCCGCACCGGCGTTGATCATGAAGTCGTACATGACCTGGTCGGTGTAGAGCTGCTTGTTTGCAGGCAGGCCGATGCCATACTGGCCATCCGTGGTGAGTGTCTCGACGGCCGCCAGCAATTCGTCCCAGGTGGTGGGCGGCGTGATGCCTGCCGCCTCGAAGACGCTGTTGCGGTACCAGAGCGATTGCGCCATGTTGTAGAGAGGCAGCGCCCATGTGCCGCCGTCATAGGTGTACTGCTCGACTGCCGAGGGATAGAACTTGTACTTGGCGTCGAGCTCCGCCACCAGATCATCCATGGGCTGGAGCGCACCAAGCCCCTTGAGGATCGGTGCAAAGTCGGGAATCGCGAACAGCAGTTCCGGCGCATTGCCGGCTGCGACTGCGGCCGGGGCCTTGGTGTAAATCTCGCCCCAGTTCTGCGGCTCCTGCTTGACGACGATGCCGGGATTGGCGGCGTTGAATTCGTCAAGCAGCGTCTGAATGCGTTCGACGCGATGCGTGGGCTGCTCCATGTGCCAGATGGTCAGTTCCACAGGTGCGGCGGCGGCTGGTGCGGCGGCTTCCGAAGCTGCAGGGGCCGCCGGCGCAACAGGCGCCGCGCAGGCTCCAACGACCAGGCTAACCAGAACCAAAATGAGCAAGGCAAGGTACGGCTTGTTTTGCGGTCTCATACTCTTCTCCCTGAACTGTGGTTGCTTGGAACAAATGACATGGTCGGGTGAACCGAATAAGTGCGCCCCGCGCAAGCCGCCGGCGCGTAGCAGACGCGCGTGCCGGCCGTGCGCGACGTCACAAATGGGGGTTGCGTGTGCGATATTTCTCAATCAGCCCGGCATTGTGCGCCGCCGCGCCCGGCATATTCGCTGAGATAAAGACGGGCGCGGCGCCGCCTGCCTGCGCAAGTTGCGCCGCAACTTCGGTGAGAATGGCATTGAGGATAAACGCACCGGCTACTGTGGATGCCGGCCCGGTGCGCAGACCGCCGCCAATCTCCACCAGCGCGTCGCCCGGTACACCGTGGTTGTCGATTACGATATCGGCAATGTCGGCCAGTTTGCGGCCGCTTGCACCGGCCGCCACCGTGGCCGCATAGTCGAGCGCGACGATGGCGATCACCACCATGCCCGCTTCTTTCGCGGCAATGGCCATCTCCACAGGCACGGCATTGGCCCCACTGTTTGAGTAGATCATGATGACGTCACCCGGCTGCACCGCATAACGCGAGAGTACGGTGGCGGCCAGGCCGCTTGTGCGCTCCATGCGCGTGCTCACAATTGCGCTCTCGTGCAACATCAGTGTGGCCGTCAGAATTGGGCAGACGGGCGCAAGGCCGCCTGCGCGGTAGTGCCCTTCTTCGGCAAGCATGTGCGAATGACCTGTGCCGAAGATGTAGAGCATGCGGTCAGCGCGCAGCGCCGCAACAATCGCGTCCACGGCGGCCTGCATGCGCGGCGCCTCGCGTTCCGCAATGGTGTCAAGCAAGTTGCGTACGGCGGTCATATAGGCGGCCGCTGCAGTCATCGTAGCCGTGCCAGCATTCATGGCTTCATCCTCCCAAACCGGTTGAACGCGTATGGTCGCGCAATTCGGTGCGCAACTGATAGCGTTCGCTGTGATAGCACGAGCGGACATATTCAACCGGCTCGTCGCGCTCGTTGTAGGTCACGCGCTTCATAGCCAGAATGGGGACACCGGCGCTCATTTCGAGCACCGCGCGCTCCTCGTCGCTGGGCATGCGCGCCGAAATCACTTCGGAAGCCCACACCAGTCGCACACCGTATACATCTTTGAGCGCCGTGTAGAGCGACTGGCGTGCAAAGTCATTGCTCTCCAGAATATTGGGGCAGAGTTCGTGCAGGATGTGCGCCTGCTCGAGGGCGATCAGTTCGCCGTCGGCCATGCGCACGCGGTGCAGATGAATCACCTCGCGCCCCACGTCGATGTCAAGGTGGGCGGCAACGTCGCTGTCTGCGGGGGCCACGGTGGCAAGAACGACACGGCTGGTAGGGCGCACGCCGACGCGCTTCATGTCGTCTGTGAAACTCGTCAGGTCGCGCAATTCCTGATCAAAGTGGGGGCGCTGCACAAAGGTGCCTTTGCCCACACGCGTGTTGATGAAGCCATCCTGGGTAAGGAGCTGGATTGCCTGGCGCGCCGTCATGCGGCTGACGCCGAAGCTTTCGGCCAGATCGCGCTCGGAGGGGAGACGTGCGCCCTCGGCGTAGGCGCCGGATTCAATCTGTCGCTGAATCGCGTCCCGGATCTGCAAATAGAGGGGCGTGCTGCTGTCGATTTGGATGTTCATGGATTGGTATTGAGCGGTATAGACCACATGGATCCCAGTGTAAGCGCACACGGGGGATTTGTCAAGCACTTTTTGCACAGCGGGAGGGGTGATTCAGAGGCTAGACACGAGGCACGAGTGGGCGCGAACAGCACCTCACCGCCGGCCCCTCTACAAACTGGTTGTGCATAATACACATCGCTACAGGCAAGGGTTTCGGCGCAACGCCCTCTGCAGGCTCATGAATGTTGCCGAAATGGTTCGGCATGCGGCGCCAACTGCAACCTCACCCCCGGCCCCTCTCCAGACTGGAGAGGGGAGCACAACAACTGCGTCACGTCGGAGACGTGACCTACGAAGGCGGCGCCTTTCTCCCCTCTCCGCATGGAGAGGGGCCGGGGGTGAGGTGCAGTTTTGCAGCGCTCTGGCTCTTGCGCAGCCCTTACGCCGCAGTGGAGTTTCGCTTTCGGGGTGAGGCGCGGCTGCCCCCTACTCGCTGCGGGCCACAATCGGCATGTAGGTGGGGATGGCGGTTATCCCCAGCGCGCGCGCGACGGCCGCATCCACGTTGAGCAGCCCGGCGCCGTAGACATTGTTGCCCTGCGTGCTCTCCGCGCTCGTTGCGCCGCCTGCGCATTCCAGCGAAGCCACGGGTGTGGACGTGTCGCGCAGAATCTGTTCGGTCGCTTCCACGTCGCCGCGCAAAGGCGGCCACGCTGACCAGAGCAACGCCACCGCTCCCGCCACATGGGGCGAAGCCATGCTCGTCCCCTGCAAATACCGGTCAACGCCGCCGTCACGGCTCACCGAGCGCACCCCCACGCCGGGCGCGCTGATGTCGGGCTTGGTGCGCCCGCTGCCGTCAATCGTCACCGGCCCGCGGCTGCTGAAGGAGGCGATGGCGCCTGTGGCGTCCACTGCCCCGACGGAAAAAACCTCGTCGTAGATGCCGATGGGGTCAACCACGCTGCTGCACGACGATCCATTGTTGCCCACCGAAGCCGCCACAAACTGTCCCGCCGCGCGTGCCGTGGCCACCACCTGCTGCAGGATCTGCGGGTCTTCGCAGCCTTCAATGGGCGGGCAACCCCACGAGTTGTTGATGATATCGGGTGCCAGTTCGGGTTTGCCGTCGGTGAAGGCATCGCCCCCCTGCGGATACGGGGCAAGGAACCACTCGAAGCAGGCTGTGTAGGAGGAGGGGCTGCCCAGGTTGAGACTCATGTTGCGGCAGCCAATCCACTGTGCGCCCGGGGCCATGCCCAGCACCGTGTCGGTCATGGCACTGGCGTCGCCCACCATGGTGCCCACGGTGTGAGAGCCGTGACCCAGGTCGTCACAGGGGATTTGCGCGTCGGTGGCTGCTGCGCCCGTACACTGGGCGCTGCGCGCCGCATCGACGCCAAAGGCATCAAACCAGTTGTAGGCGTGGGTCACGGTCATGGTTGCGCTCTCCCAGCCGCGGTAGGCGTCACGCAGCGCGGGGTGATCCCAGGCCACGCCCGTGTCCTGGCTGCCGATGACGATGCCCTCACCCGTAATGCCGCGCGCCCACACGGCCGGCGCACCTGTCTGTACAAGACCCCAGGGCAGGTCGGCCTGGCCGACTGCTTCGGCGGCGCGCACAATTTGCCATCCGGCGGGCAGCGGCAGCGCCGCGCTCTCCACATCGTCCTGCAGCGCAGGCAGCACGGGGTCAGCGGCTAGGCGCGCCACCTCCGGCCGGGCGCGCAGCGCGTCGGCCAGCGCGGCGTCTCCCGTGACGGCAATCATGTTGACAATGTAGAAGGGGCGATAGGAGACGCCCTGTGCATCCAGCCACGCGCGCAGCGGGGCCTGGCTGGCCTCAGCCCGCGCAGTCAGCGCCGCATAGAGTTGCGCGCCCCGTGCCTGCGGTGCGGCGGCGGCCACAAGCGCCTGCGCGTCGGGCTGATCCTTGAGAATGACAAGGAAATCGACAGGTCCGCGTGCCGCGTCCAGCGCCGCTGCCAGGCGCTCGCTCATGCCGGCCTGCTGCGCGCCGGCGGGGAGAATGGGCAGCGGCGCTTGCGCCTGCGCGGGCAGCAGCGCAAGCGCACAGAGCAGTGCGCTCGCCGCCGCCACGACTTGTCGTTTCCATCTGTGCATATGTTGCGTCATCGTCGGTTGATTATCCATATCTGCCGGCGCCAACCACTGGCCCAGCGCGGGGGCTCAGTATAGCAGATGGCTTGCATGGCTGCCTGTTGTCCAGGACACAAGCGCGTGGGGTATGATGGCGAGCGGTCGGACTAGACAGAATCGATGAATGGAATCGAGGATTGGTCGAGCAGTCATCAATCCTGCCATTCACCTTCCCACTCCAGGAGGCTCACATGCCCGAACGTATCGGCTTCATTGGACTCGGCATCATGGGGCGCGGAATGGCGCACAATTTGCTTGCGGCCGGCTTCAGCCTCACCGTGTGGAACCGCACAGCGGCGCGCATGGAGGATTTGGTGGCCGCCGGCGCGCAGGCAGGCAATTCGCCCGCCGATGTAGCCGCACGCAGCGACATCACCTTCATCTGCGTCAGCGACACCCCCGACGTCGAGGCGCTGATCCTGGGCGAGCAGGGCGTCATCCACGGCGCGCAGCCAGGCGCGTTGGTGGTGGATTGCAGCACCATCAGCCCCAAGGCCACGCGCTCCCTGGCGCAGACGCTCGAGGAGCGTGGCATCAGCATGCTCGATGCACCCGTGAGCGGCGGCAGTGAAGGAGCAGCACGCGGCACCCTCAGCATCATGGTGGGCGGTCCGGCAGACCAATTCGAGCGCGCGCTGCCCGCATTCAAGGCGATGGGCAAGGCGATTACCCACGTGGGCGACCACGGCGCCGGACAAACAGTCAAGGGCGTCAACCAGGTGCTGGTCGTGGGCAATTGCCTGGCCATGTGCGAAGCGCTGCTCTTTGCGCAGGCGGGCGGCGTTGACCTTGAAAAGACCCATGCCGCCATTAGCCAGGGTGCAGCGGGGAGCTGGATGTTCAGCAACCGTGGCCCGCAAATCATGGCGCGCGACTGGCGACCCGGCTTCACCATCGATCTGCAGCAGAAGGATCTGCGCCTTGTGCTTGAAGCCGCCGACGAACTCGGCGTGCCGCTCATCGGCACGGCGCTGATCAGCAACCTCTACCGCACGCTGCAGGCACGCGGCCTGGGGGGCGACGGCAACCACGCGCTTATGAAGGCGCTGGAAAACCTCGCCGGCATTCAGGTCGGGCCGGCACGTGAGCAGGCTGAAGCGTAGCCAAAAAGCGCGACGATTGGTCTGGCAGGCGCACGCGCCATGGTGGTATGATCCGAGTCATCCGTTTGTGCATTGCAGGGCGTCTTGATGTACAATCGTTAAAGTTATCTATATAGTTGGATTGTCTAAGCATCGCGCCCACGGCCTGGGATCTGCCCCGCTTGTTCTGGGTGGGGACCCACCGAGCCGGGCGCGATTTGCGTGTATGATGGGTCGGAAGAGCGCTTTGCCCTACACAGGGACGAGGCGACAGACCAGAAAAGAATGGATGCTGGTGTTATGTGGAAATGGATTATTGGTTTGCTTGTGGTTGGGGCGCTGACAGGCGGCGGCTGGTATTACTATCAAAATGTCTATCTGCCGCAACAGAGCGCAGCGGCGACGCCACAATATGAAACCTTCACCATTGCACGCGGCGCCATTGCTGCCACGGTGAACGGTACGGGCAGCATCCAGCCCGAGCAGGAAGTTGCCCTCTCCTTCCGCAGCGCCGGCCGTGTGGAAGACGTACTCGTGAGCGAGGGGCAGGCGGTTGAGGAGGGACAGCTCCTGGCCACGCTCGAGACGACCGACCTCGCGCTGGCGCTTGCGCAATCCAAGGTAAATCTGCAGATTGCGCAGTCGCAGCTTGCCAAGCTTGAAAAACCGCCGGAGGAGAACGATATCCTCTCGGCGCAGGCGGCGGTCGAGGTGGCGCAGAGCAGCGTGGCCGGGGCCGAAGCCTCGCTCAACGCGGCGCGCAGCGGATACAGCCAGCTCTTTGCCGACAACACCGCGGCACAGCAGCAGGTCAACGAAGCCAACCTGCGCCAGGCCGAGGTCAACCTCAAGTCGGCGCAATCGGCTTATGACCAGGTCAAGGACCGATCCGACATCGGCTTGCTGCCCCAGTCGGCCCAGTTGGAGTCGTCCACGCTGGCCTATGAGGTCGCGCTGGCGCAGACCCAGCTCACCGACGAAGGCCCCACCGACTCACAGGTTGCCACTTCCCTGAACCAGATTGCCCAGGGTGAAGTGCAATTGCGCCAGGCGCAGGCCAACCTGATTTCGGCGCAGAACAACCTCACCAATTTGCTGGATGGGCCCTCGCAGGAAGACCTGGACATTGCCCGCGCGCAGGTGCAGCAGTCGCAGTTGAGCGTGCTCCAGGCCGAAAACGCGCTGGCCAACGCGCAACTGGTGGCCCCTTTTGACGGCGTAATCAGCATTGTCAATGTGAGCAAGGGTGAACTTGCCGGCGGCGGCCCGGCTGTTTCCATTGCGGACCTGGGCCAGTTCCACATGAATGTGCTGGTGGACGAGACCGACGTACGCGCGATTCAGGTGGGTCAGCCGGTGACGCTGCGCGTGGACGCGTTGCCCGACCTGCCACTGACGGGCACGGTGACGGAGATCGCGCCCACCTCCCAGAATGTGGGCGGCGTGGTTGCCTATCAATTGACCATTGTGCCCGACGCCACCGATGCGCCGCTGCGTTCGGGAATGAGCGCCACAGCCGTGATTACCACAGCCGATGTGCCCAACGCCATCATCCTGCCCAATCGCTTCATTTCACTCAACCGCGATTCGGGCGAGGCCACAGTCTACAAGATGGTTGCCGGCCAGCCCGTGTTGCAGTCTGTGGAACTTGGCCTGCGCAACGAGCGCGAGAGCCAGATTACGGCGGGGCTGACGGACGGCGACGAGGTCGCCCTGGTCACCCTCACCGGCGCCGAGCAGTTGCAGCGTGCGTTTGGCAACTAGCCCCTGTTGAGGGGGGCGCGACGACATCGGCGACAGAGGGGTGGCTTTGGCTGCCACCTGTGCATCGGCCGGCTCGGCGCTGCGATTGCGCGTGCTGCATATGGTTCGAACACGACAAGGAATCCAGTCAACAATGGCACTTTTTCGCCGCAAACAGAGTCAGGGCTTCGACCCACAGTATAAATTGATCGGCGGGCCGCGCACGCGGCCGGGGCGCGTCAATCCGTTGGTGGAGGCGCAACCGACGCCGCCAGCCGCACCGCTTCCCGCGCAAGCTCCGCCGGCCGCACCGCCTGCACCGCCTGCAACGCCTGCAACGCTCCCCGCGCGAACTGCGCCAAGGACCGCGCAGCCGCAGCCTGTGCAGCCCGCGCTTGTTGATGAGCCTTTCGTTGGCGCCGCCACCGGGGCCGCAGCGCTGGTCGCGCCCGCATTTGTCGAGGATGAGCCGGTCGTCAGCGCGCCACCTGAGAGTCCGGCGCCGGCCGTGGAGGCGCTAAGGGTCGATGTGCCGCCGCTTGCAGCGGTTGTGCCAGCGCCCATGGGGGCGCCTCAGACTACGCCAGCGCCTGGCCCCGCGCCTGTGCCGGCAGAGGCCCTTCCGCCGCCGCCCATGCCCGCCGCCACCGAACCGCCGCCGTCTGATGCGCGCCGCGTGACGCCGGCTGTCGCGGCTGCCCCGCCCACGCGTGACGCACCGGAATCGGTGTCAGACCAGGCGCTGGCGCGCAAAGGCCTGTTCGCAGCGACCAGGCGCAACGGCAACGGCAACGGGATAACCCCCGTTGTCTCCATCCAGAACATCACCAAAGTCTATCAGATGGGTGAGATGGAGGTCGCGGCGCTGCGCGGCATCAATGTCGAGGTCTACCCCGGCGAGATGACCGCCATCATGGGCCCCTCGGGCTCCGGCAAGTCGACACTCATGAACGTGATTGGCTGTCTGGACGTGCCCACGTCGGGCACCTATCTGCTTGACGGCGCCGACGTGAGCAAATTGAGCGACGACGATCTGGCCGATATTCGCGCGCGCAAGATTGGCTTTGTCTTCCAGAGTTTCAACCTGCTTTCCCGCACAACCGCGCTGGCCAACGTGGAGTTGCCGCTCATCTATCTGGGGGCAAGTGCACGCAAGCGCCACGGCCGCGCCGAGGAGTCGCTCAAATTGGTGGGGCTGGGCGACCGGCTGCATCACAAACCCAACGAGCTCTCCGGCGGCCAGCAGCAGCGCGTGGCCATCGCGCGCGCGCTCATCAATGACCCCGCCATGATCCTGGCCGACGAGCCCACGGGCAACCTCGACACCAAGACCAGCGTCGAGATCATGGAACTCTTCCAGCGCCTCAACGTAGAGCGCGGCATGACCATTCTCTTTGTCACGCACAACATCGAGACGGCCGACTACTGTCACCGTGTCATCCACGTGCGTGACGGCGTGGTGGAGCGCGACGTGCGCCACGAGCCACGCGCCGGCATCTATCGCGACCTGCTGCCCGAAAACATGTCCATTGGGGATTTGCGGCCCGCTCATGTTGGCGACGAGGACGTATCCATATGAAGTTTGTCGAAGCACTCCAGGTTGCGGCACGCGCGCTGGCGGCCAACAAACTGCGCAGCGTCCTCACCATGCTGGGCATCATCATTGGCGTGGGCGCCGTAATTGCGCTCATGTCGATTGGCGCAGGCGTCCAGGCCTATGTGACCGACCAGTTCGCCGGGCTGGGCGCAAACCTGCTGATCGTCATCCCCGGCTCGATTTCAGGCGTTGAGCAAGTCGGCCGCGGTGGCGGGATGGAACTGTTGACGATGAGTGACGCCCAGGCCATCAGCGATCCGCTGAATGTGCCGGATGTGGCGGCGGTGGCGCCCTTCTTTGCGCGCACGGGCACCGCCTCACGCGGCAACAAATCAATTTCGGTTGACATCAACGCCACCACGCCGGAGTTCCAGACTGTCCGTTCATGGCAGCCTACCCAGGGAACCTTCTTCACACAGGAGGATGTGGATACACGCGGGCGCGTGGTGGCCATCGGCTCCGACACCTACAAGAAGCTCTTCGAGCCGGGCGAGTACCCCATTGACCAAACAATCAATATCAACGACGTGATCTTCCGCGTGATTGGCGTGATGGACAGCAAGGGCAGCGCCGGGCCCAGCGGCAGCCTGGACCAATCGGTTTTCGTGCCGCTTAGCACAGCGCAGGAGCGACTCTTCGGCAGCAAGACCGTAGGCGGCGACTACAACGTCAGCACCATCTACACAAGCGTTGACACAGCCGAAGACATGCCGCAGGCGCAGGAGGATATTGCCAGGCTGCTGCGCGAGCGGCGCGGCATTCAGTACCTGGACAGTGACAACTTCTCGGTCATCAGCCAGAACGACGTGCTGGGCGTTCTCGACGGCGTGCTGGGCGCGCTCACGATCTTCCTGGGCGCCATTGCGGGCATCAGCCTGCTGGTGGGTGGCATCGGCATCATGAACATCATGCTGGTGAGCGTAACCGAGCGCACGCGCGAGATTGGCCTGCGTAAGGCAGTCGGCGCCAAGCGGCGTGACGTGCTGACCCAGTTCCTCGTTGAGGCGGTTGCCCTCTCGGTCATGGGCGGCATCATCGGCATTGGTCTCGGCGTGGGTGGCGCACTTGCCGTCAGCCAGATTTCGGATGCCTTTGGTGCGGTGGTGAGCACAAGCGCCATCCTGCTTGCGCTCATCTTTTCCATGGCGGTAGGGCTCTTCTTTGGCATCTACCCGGCCTACCGCGCCAGCCGCCTTAACCCCATTGACGCGCTGCGCTATGAATAGCGGACAAATAGAAGCCGGGTTGGTCATGAGCAAGTGGTTTGCCGGTAGCAAGAGAATGCGCTGGAACGTGGCCATGGTAGCGCTTGGCGCGCTGGCGCTGCTTGCTGGCTGCCTGGCCGGCCCACCTGTAGACCCGACGCCCCTCCCTGCCGATGTCGTGCGCCCAGTGCAGCCCACGCCCGACTACGCAAGGACGCTGCCCCCCTTTCGCCTGACGCCGGTGACGCGCACGCCGGTCTTTGTGCCCACACGCGACGCCACCGCCGCCGCCATCGAGGCGCCGCAATCCTCAGGTTCAGCGCGCCGCTCGCTGTTGCAGGCCTTTCTCATGAATCAGCCCCCCTCGGCCATGGGCATTGCCACGGGTGGGGCTACGATTCTGGATGCGCCCGGCGGCCGCGCCGTGAGCAGTGTGCCGGGCGCGGGCACTGTGACCGTCACTGGGCGTTCGGCCGACAGCGGCTGGGTGGCGGTCTATACAGATGATGCCACCGCGGGCTGGGTGCCCGCGGGTGCGCTTGTGATCTATGGCGGCGAAGGCCTGACCACCGTCAGCGAGGCCTTTTCGCCCGGGCCGGTGGCTACACTGCTTGCCGACGCGATGATTCCCATGTCGACACCGATTGCCGACATGCTCGCGGCGCTGCCCACAGCGGCGGCGCGCAACGCCGCACGCGCCACGGTGATTGCCGACGGCGGCAGCGTTGCCGCCGCCGCATCCGCGCCCCTTGAAACGCCGCAGCCGTCAGCCGCAGATGGCGCAAACGCGCTCCCTGCCGCGAGCGATGTGCTGATTGGCAGCGTCAATACGACGGGCAACCTCAATCTGCGCAACAGCGCCTCTACCGACAGCACGGTCGTCGCTTCGCTGCCCGCGCAAGCGCAATTGATTGTGCTGGGCCGCTCGCCGCAGAGCGACTGGCTGCGTGTGCGCACCCCCAGCGGCGATGGCTGGGTGGATGCCCGCTTCATCGAACTGCTGGGCGCGGTCGAGGGGTTGCCGGTGGTCGAGGGGGAGTGACAGGCAAACGGTGATTGATTACCGAGCATTGATGATTGAAGGGAGGTATCCGCGTGCGGACTCCTCCCTTCTTTGCGTTTACGCACTGAACGCTGTGTCACGCCGGAAGTGGTGACCTACGGCCTGCGCACGCAAGTGGTTTAGCAATTTGGCTGCGACCGGGCAAACAAAAACCGAGAGCTGCATGCCCCCGGCCGCGGATGACCTTGTCAGTCTGAAGCCGCCTACCTGGTGGCACGCTGGAAGGTGACGTAATAACTGGTGTGGACGCCCGTGAAGCGGTTGGCCACGTCGCCCATGCCCATACCCTGGACGATGTCGGTGGGCAGCCCCTCCACCTTGGCGCTGTAGGCATAGCCCGCCGCGTACATCTGGAAGTTGTAGCCAAAATCGGGTACGGGCTTGTCCTCCAGCGGCAGCGTCAGAATGCCGTCGCCCCAGAAGACGGTGACCGGCTGGCCCACAATGCGGCTGCCATTCTCGTCCAGCGCATCCACATAGATGTGATGCTTGCCGCCCGACTCCACCTCGTCGGCAAAGCGCACTTCGATGACGCGCCAATACTGCTCACCGGGGCCAACTGGCGCATCGGTAATTGTCACGCCCAGGGCATCCAGGCGGGAATCGAGGGTGCGCGGGCGCTGCGGAGCCGCGGGCGCGGCCTCGGCCGGGGCTGCCGCCGCTTCAGCAGCGGGCGCGACGGCAGCGGCAAAGGCCGCCGGGCCGGCCGGTCCGGCCACACCCTGAAGGTCCGTGGTGAAGGCCACACCAACGGGCTGGGCCAGTGCCAGCATCGCCGGTGTGGGCGCACCCTGCGGCGTGGGCGTGGGGTAGGGCGTGTAGGTGGGTGCAGGCGCGGCAGCCTGATCTGCCGCGGCAATCTGCTGCGCCAGGTTGGCATCTTCGACCGCCACATCGTAGGAGCCGCGCTCGTAAACCGCGCTAATGGAGCCGGGACCCGCGGCAGCCACGGCATTGCGCATGCTCGAAACAAGCCCCGCCATGCGCAGAATCAGCCACGGCACCACCACGACAAGCATCCACAGAACGAGCAACAGCAGCACAATGGTGCGAATCTTGGCAAAGGTGCTCAGGCCGCCAAACCACGCGCCCATGCCCCGGCGCGGCGCCTTTGGCTGCGAATACTCCTCATACTCATCATATTCGTTGCCAGGCGCAAAGCCCTGCTGATAGGCCGGTTGGCCATAGGCCTGGGGCGGATAACCTTGCTGGTTCGCTGCCTGTCCCTGCTGATAGCCCTGCTGACCCTGCTGGTAGCCTTGTGTCCCATAGCCAGGCGGCGCATAGCCCTGCTGGCTGTATCCCTGTTGGCCCTGCGCCTGCCCAGCCGGCTGGCGGCCGCCCGGCACCGACGCCAGGGGCCGCCTACCAGAGCCGGCCCCCTGCCCCCTCACCGCGCCCCCCCCCCTGCCGGCGCAC
>CAYRVP010000073.1:0-19962 GCA_964427845.1 uncultured Caldilineaceae bacterium | reverse complement strand
ACGGATTGCGCGAGCACACATCGCGGCGGGCTACCCCGGCATCGCCTACGACTTTGTGGTGGATGCATCCGGGCAGGTCTTCCGTACGAGCGAACTGGAAAACGTCGCCCAGCCGGACCAGCGCTGGTCCGAGCAAGGGGTAAACATCGCGCTTGCGGGCAACTTTTCAGGCTCGGTGCCGGCGCTGCCGCAACTGGACGCAACGGGTCGCCTCTGCGCGTGGCTGGCCCAGAACCTGGGCCTCGCGCCCGAAGCCATTGTCGGGCTGGGCGAGCTGACCCGGAGCGACAACCCGGGTCCTTCCTTCTACCGCGGGGCCACCTGGAAAGAGATGATCCAGCGTCAGGTGCAACTGCACATGGCGGCGCTGGGCATGGGCGCTGCCGACGCCGAGCGCGCACACGAGGCGATTGCCACGGCCACGCGCCTCGAATCCGAATCGCGCACGCTCAAACTGCAACTTGAGGACGCACTGCGCGCCCAGGAATCTGCGCAAGCCGAGAACATCGACCTGCGCTCGCATGTGCTGGAGATGCAGCAGCAGTTGAACGTGCTGAGCGAAGGGGGTGTGCGCCAGCCACGCACCATCAACGCCATCAATGACCTGCCGCGGGAGGCGCATCGCTACCGCAAGCGCAACGCCGAACAGATTCAGATGGTGGTCATCAACCACACGGGCGCGGCCGCCAACACGCCGCTGGCGCTGCTGGCGCAGGAGCACCGCCGTGATTGGCCGGGGCTGCTCTTCGATTTTGTCATTGATCCCCTGGGCAACATCACGCAGACACAGCCGCTGGACGAGGTTGTGGCCACCGACGAGGAGTACCTGAGCCACGGCATCAACATCGCACTGGCAGGCGACTTCGAGGAATCGGCGCCGAGTCGCGCCCAGATCAACGCCGCGGGCGCTCTGATCGCGTGGTTGGTCGACCGTTTCCCGCAGCTTACTCTGGAGTCCATCAAGGGGCTGCGCGAGTTAACGCGCACCGCGTCACCCGGCCGCACCTGGGAAGAGGGCAAGCGCTGGCGCGATGACCTGCTGGCGGCGGTGCGCCGCGCCGGCGGTGCGGCCACCATCGCCCGTGATGACGGCAAGCTGCGCGCGCGCATGGTCGAGCTCGAGCAGCGCCTGGAGCAGGCCACGCGGGCGAACACCGTGCTGCAGGACGTGCGCACGCGCCTCGAGAGCGAAACACAGCGGCTGCAATCCGAGCTTAACCTGAGCAAGCAGGCTACCGGCTTTGTCATCCCCAAGCCATCTCTCAATTCAATTGTCGACCAATTGCCGCGCCATCCCACACTGCGCTACGAACGGCGCAACCTGAGCCAGATTACACACATTGCGGTACACCACACCGCCGCGCCGCAGACGCTGGGGCCCGTGCGCATTGCCGAACTGCACATCCAGGCTGACAGCGGGCGCGGCAAGGAGTCGTGGCCAGGTATTGGCTACCACTTCTTCATTCACGCCGACGGCTCCATCGAACAGACGCAGCCGCTCGAGTCCGTCTGCTTCCACGTCTATCGCCACAACCAGTACTCGGTGGGAGTCGTCTTCGCCGGCTCCTTCATGAACGGCAAAATTCCCACGTCGGCGCAGTTGCGCTCGGGCGCGCACTTGCTGGCGTGGCTCATGCAGGAGTTGAATGTGCCGCTGGCCCGCATCTGGGGCCACCGCGAATTTCCCGAGAACATTACGGTTTGCCCGGGCAGCGAGTGGAACCAGGGCAACCGCTGGCGCGATCTTCTCTTCGAGCGGATTGAGCAAGTGCAGGGCGGCATGGGCATCAAGTCGGTGCGCCACTACATGCTCTTCTGGCAACGCCCCTACCCCGGCCCGGTGGCGCGCAATGACCTGCAAGGCGCACTGGCCTACATCAACCGCTTCCGCCCCACGGTGGGCTTTAGCGTCACAGATGCGCGCAACGCCGAGTTCGTCACGATTGTCGGCGGCGAGGCGGGTGTCGGCCTCGAGATTGACCGCGAGCTTGAGGAGCACGGCTGCCGCGTCGAGCGCATTGCCGGCGGCAGTGAGGAAGAGACTGCCAATCTGCTGGCCGACCTGGCGCAGGGCGGCCGCCGCTTTACCAAGTTTGATGTGGATTTCTAGCGCAGTGCCCGCATGCTAACCGCTTCCCCGCTTGGCTCCGCCTATCCCGTCACATTGGCCGTGTTCGAAGGGCCGCTGGACCTGTTGCTGCATCTGATTGAGACGCAGGAGCTTGAGATCAGCAGCGTGAGCCTCGTCGCAGTCACAGACCAGTATTTGCGCACGATGGAGATGCTGGAGGAAGTAGACCCCGGCGCACTGGCCGATTTCCTGGTAGTGGCGTCGCGCCTGGTTTACATCAAGTCACGCTCGCTCTTGCCACAGCCGCGCCCCGCCGATGAGGAGGAGGAAGAGGAGGAGCCGGCTGACGCACTTGTGCGCCAACTGATCGAGTACCGGCGTTTCAAGGAGGTAGCCGGCCAGTTGCGTGCGCGTGAGGAGCAGCGTTTGCGCGTCTACGTACGCACGGCGCCGCCTCCCGAACTCGAACGCCGCCTGGAACTTGGCGAGCTGAACCTGGAGCACCTGACTTCCGTGCTTGCGCGCGTGCTGGCGCGCACCACACGCCAACCCGTGCTTCCGCGCGTCAAAACATACGCCGTTACGGTGGCCGAGCAGATTGTCATCGTGCGCGCCATGCTCCAGGCCGCCGATCAGCCGCTGACATTCATTGACCTGCTCTCCGCACAGACGAGCAGGTTGGAGGTGATCGTCACCTTCCTGGCCGTTCTCGAATTGATCAAGCAGCGCGAGGTCACTGCGCAGCAGGAGGCCGCCTTTTCAGCGATCACCCTTACGCAGGTTACAGCGTAGCGGAGGCACGCCAGGTCATCGGCGCCCGCCGCAAGAGCATTTACCGTAATGAAAGAGGGACGCCGTGTGGCGTCCCTCTCGTTGTACTGGGCGAGTATGGTGGCATTGTACAGCCACCGGCTATGGGGTGGCTTGCTCAAATGCGACGGGCGAGGACTACTCATTGGCGCCATGCGGGCAATTCCAAATCAAGACTGGCCACGGCGCGTATGGGCGCACCTGCTGCAACGCAACACGCCTTGACATCGGCAATGGTCAACTCCTTGAAATGAAAGAGGCTGGCGGCCAGCGCGGCGGCCGCGCCTCCCTCAAGCAGTGCTTCGGCAAAGTGCGCGGCTGAGCCCGCGCCACCCGAAGCGATCACTGGGATATTCACGACGCTCGCCACGGCGTGGGTGAGGGCAATGTCGTAGCCCTGCCTGGTGCCGTCGCAATCCATCGAGGTGAGCAGGATTTCGCCTGCGCCGCGTCGCTCCGCCTCGCGCGCCCACTCGATGGCGTCGATGCCCGTGTTCTTGCGCCCGCCCGACACGAAGACATCCCACCCTTCCCCGCGCGCGGCCAAATCTTCGCCCTTGCGGCAACGCGCGTCAATCGCCACCACAATGCACTGGCTGCCAAAGCGCGTCGCCGCCTCGCTGATGACGCCGGGATTGTGCACAGCGGCGCTGTTGATGCTCACCTTGTCTGCCCCGGCGAGCAGGATGTCGCGCATGTCCTCGACAGTGCGAATGCCCCCACCCACGGTGAATGGAATGAAGACGGCGTCGGCCACGCGCCGCACCATCTCGCGCACAATTGCGCGCGCCTCATGCGTGGCCGTGATGTCGAGGAATACGAGCTCGTCGGCGCCCTCGCGGTCGTACACGCGCGCCTGCGCCACGGGGTCACCCGCGTCAATCAAGTCCACGAAGTTGACACCCTTGACCACGCGCCCGTTCTTTACATCCAGGCAAGGAATGATCCGCCGCGCCAGCATTGCTGCCCCTTCAAGTGACCAGGGTCGGAGATAGTAACGTCGGGAGCCAAGGGCATCAGCTCATGAAGAATCACCTGAATGATGATTGCAGTTGTATTCGCCGTTCCCATGTTACGGCGCCGGCGCGTGCTAAATACGAACGCCGTTGCTAAGCCACGCCTGTGCGGCATCCAGCGCAGGCAACTGCTCGGGCGCAGTATTGACCAATAGCTCCCACGCCTCGCCGTAAGGCGCCCAGCGTGCCTCACAGTGGTTCATGTGGCCCAGCGAGACCTCGCCCGGCCCCGCCGCACCCAAATAGTACACAATTGTGCGGTCAATATCATAGGAGCGTATGAAGCAGGTGTAGTTGAGCAAGGTGCGGCACTCTTCATGCAGGTGCGCAAGGGGCAGCCCCGTTTCTCCGCTGAACTCGCGCTGCGCTGCGTGCAGGTCGCTCTCGCCATGCCGTACGCGGCCGCGCGGGAACTGCCACTGGTCGAAGAAACAATTGTAAATGAGCAGGAACTCGTAGCCGCCTTCTGTGCGGCGCACGGGGATAATGCCCGCGCTGCGCCGTGTGAGTGGTTCGCGTGCCAAGGCAATTGCCTGCGCCAGCGCCACCTTGCCGGTGTAAAGAGCCTGTCCCACAATCACGCCCTCGACGTTATAGTGCTCAAACTCTTTGAGCTGGATGATATCGTCGATGCTGCCCACGCCACCCGACGCAATCACCTTGAGGTCGGTCAGATCGCCCAGGCGCGACGTCGTCTCTACATCGACGCCGCTGAGCATACCGTCGCGGCCGATGTCGGTGTAGAGCACACGCTTGACGCCCAGCGCCGCCATCCTGTGTCCCAACTCCACGACATCAACGCCGCTGCTGCTTTTCCAGCCATGGGTGGCCACCTTGCCGTCGCGTGCATCGATGCTGATGACAATGCGTTCCGCCCCCCACTTGGCGATGGCCGCGCTGACGAGCTGCGGCTCATCCACCGCCACGGTGCCCAGGACGACGCGGTCGGCGCCCAACTCCAGCGCCAGGCGAATGTCCTCGAGGCTACGCAGGCCGCCGCCGAACTGTATCTTGATATCGACCGCGGCGCGAATCTCACGCAGGCGGCGCAGGTTAACGGGCAGGCTCTGGTTGAACAGCACGTGCGGGGTGTGCGGCGCAGTTGCGCCCGGCGGTTGCACGCGCACGCTTGGTGCGTTATGCAGAAGGTCAATCTGCGCCTGCGTCGCACCCAGCGCGCCATCCAGGTTGACGACGTGCAACCACTCGGCCCCCTCGGCGGCCCACCGGCGCGCCATCGCGGCGGGGTCATCGCCGAATACAGTCTCTGCATCGGGGTCGCCCTGACGCAGGCGCACGCAGCGTCCGGCGCGCAAATCAATTGCAGGATAGATAATCATGCTCGGGGTTTCCAGATGGCAAGCGAAAGCTGCAGAGACTTCGGCGCTGTTGAGAGGAGTCTTCCCGTGAAATGCACAGACTTCGTCGGCGCATGTACGCTCGCAGCGTCTTCGCACCGACGCATCTCCAATCTAGCACACCATGTTCCGGGGATTACGTAACATCACTCCAATTTGGGGCCATCGCACGCAAGTACGGCGCGAGGCCTCCCAGGTTGGAATCCCCAGCTCCACGGCGGTCGTCACGCCGGCGTCGTGGCCTGCGCCGACGCCTGCACCATGCGCATGAAGTTGCGCAGGATGGCAAGGCCGACAACGTGGCTCTTTTCGGGGTGGGGCTGAATGCCCCAGGCGTTGCGATAGCGCACAATGCTGGGGTAGACAATGCCGTAATCGGTAGTGGCCAGTACTGCGTCCGGTGATGCCGCATCGCAGTAGTAGGAGTGGGCAAAGTAGGCGAAGCTATCGCTGGGCAGGCCGTCCACCAGCGGGTCACTGCGCTGTACGGTCAATGCGTTCCAGCCGATTTGGGGAATGCGCAGCGTGTGGCCCACCGCCGAGGAGGGGTCGGCCATGCCGTCCGGGAAGCGGCGCACCTGGCCAGGGACAATGTGCAGCCCCTCGTGTTGTCCCATCTCCTCACTGGCATCAAAGAGCAATTGCATGCCCACGCAGATGCCCAGCAGCGGCAGCCCGGCCTGCACTGCATCCAGCAGCGGCGCCTCGAAGCCCTGCCGTCGCAGATTTTCGACGGAATCGCCGAATGCGCCTTGACCGGGCAGCACCACGGCGCGCCAGCGCAGGAAGTCCGTGGGGCGCTCCACAATGTCCACGGCAATGCCCAGCGGCGCCGCCACCGTGGCAAAGGCCTTGTAGACGCTGCGCAGGTTGCCTACGCCGTAATCAATGATCGCAATCATGTTTCTCAAAAAAGCCCCAGTTGCCGCTCGTTGGGCTGCACAGGATCAGGAGGCAGCGACGTGATCACGGCCGGTTCAAAGAGGAAGTCGCTGAACGGGTTGTGCGCCTTGTATCGGCGCAACGCAAGCGCCCGGTTCTGCACCGCGTAGCAGTAGACGCAGCCGTGCGGGCAGGTGTCGTAGTCGCCAATATCGCGCGACTTGTAGCATTCACAGTGTTCGCGCGGGCCATCGATGACGGCCTCGATTGGCCGCCCTGCGATCCCCTCCATGCGTGTGCGGTCGATGCAGTGCGCAATGCCCACGCCCGGCGCCTGCAGCTCGGGCTGCGCACAGAGCAGCATATTCATGCCGTTCTCGGCAGCAATCGGCGCAAGTTGGCGCAGCAGTTCCATCTTCACATCGTCGCCCACCTCGTCCAGCCGGAAGCCATGCTCCTTCTCGGCAAGGGCAATATTGGTGCGCGTCTTCTTGTACATTTGCACGTAGGAGACCACGACCTCGTCGGTTGCCCCCTTGAGCTGCGCCGCCAGCCTGCCAAAGTTCTCCACGTGCCACGCGCAGGGTGTGAGCGACGAAAGCACAATCGTGTCATAGCGCCACACGGCCACGCGCGGGTGATAGCGCTCGGCCACATGGCGCAGCGTGCGCACTGATGCGTCGGCATCCACCACGCGGCTTTCCAGTTCGCGCGGGTAGCCGTTGATCGTGTACTGCACCATGAAGGGCATCTCGCGTGCCTTCACTTCCTCAAGCACGGGCAGGAAGGGGGCGAGGTTCTTGGTCCAGAAGACAAAGCCGTCGACATCCTCCGGCCGCAGCGAGACGCGCGGCTGCTGCGCCGTGTTGTAAGGGTTGACATAGCGACAGTACCCCGTCTCCAGGCGGTTGCGGAACCACTCGCCGTAGAAAGCCGGGATGTCGGTGCGGACGGAGGCGGAGATGAGCATAGCCGCAATCTTGATTTGCGCGCAGCCTATTTGGCCGCTCGCGGCATCCCCGCGCCGCTCAGTTCCAGCGTCTTTACCATCGCCGGCGGCCACTTCTTGCGGTTGATCGCCAGCGTAAGTTCGCGAATGCGGTGCTCGGCGTGCTCCACCTCAACGGGCGTCAGGTCACTGCTCCTGGCGGCCGCATCGAACAGATCTTCAAACATGACGGTGAGCCGCCCCGCGCTGTCCAGCCAGAGGCCAAGCAGCAGACTGGGCGCAATCAGGCGCGTATCGCGCCGCCGCCACGAGGCGCAAATGGGCGCATAGAAGCCCACCGCATTCTTGCTAGTGTCGAAATACTTCTCCACAATCTGCTCGGACTCCTGCAGCCAGAAGCGAAACCAGACATAGCCCGGACCGCCCACCACCTTGCTGCCAATGCGCTGCTCGGGCGCGCTCGGTTGCCAGGTGGCGCGCTCAACCAGCATTCCGGTGAGCCACTCGGTTCGGTAGTCCGTCATATCGGGTACGTTTTGCCAAGCCCCGCTGGAAATGAATGTCAGTTTACGAGCCATATGCCGTCACAGTCCGGTGGGCAGGTGGATGCCAAAGTGACACCGCAATGAATTCGCTCTGCGCGGGTAGGGTACGGGGAACCGGGATCGGGGAACTTCATCGCGATCCCCGATCCCCGTTACCCGTTCCTTTAACCAACGCTGTGCGTTTCATTGCGGTAGCACTCTAGATTGTTTCGGATTGAAGCAGCGCCGCTTCACCATGCGCGCGTGCAGCCGCGGGCTGCCGCCGCAGCAGCAGGATACCAACCACGAAGAGAAGCGGGAAAACGATCGTCACCATCAACCCCGCCCTCAGGCCAAATTGCTCGGGGTTGAGGCCAATTGTCGCCGACCACGTCATCAGCCGCTGCGAGCCCTGTGCGAGGTCCGACGTCAGCCCGGCGAACCAGGGCCCAACGGCCGCGCCCAGGTCGCCGAAGACGGCCAGGATGCCAAACATCACAGTGCCGCCCCGTGGGTAGGCGGCGGCGCTCGCGCTAAAAGTTCCCGGCCACATCAGCGCGACAGTCAGCCCTGTGAGCGCACAACCCAGGAGTGCGACAATCGGGTTGGCCGCCAGGATCGTGACAAGATAGCAGACCACGCACGCTACGCCACTCACCAGCAATGCACTTTGCAGGTGAATGCGGTGGCCCCAGAAACCATAGGCGAGGCGGCCCACCCCCATAAAGGCAGCAAAGAGGAAGGGACCCATGAGGTCGCCCACCAGTTTGGGCACCTGCAGCCCCTTTTCGGCAAAGAGCGACGACCACTGCGACATGGTCAATTCCGCAGACGCCGCGCAGACCATGAGCATGAGCGCGATGAGGAAGGTGCGCGAGTTGAAGAGCACACGCATCGAGATCAACTCCTCGTGCGGCGGCACAGGCATGAGAGGCACCTTGCTGAAGCGCAGAAGATTGTAGATCGGCACGCTTGCCCACAGTGCGGGCAGCAGATACCAATGGTCAGCCCCCAATAGCCAAACCAGCAACGTGGTTATCAGCACCACGCCCATCTGCCCCCAACAGTAGAATGAGTGCAGCAGGCTCATGGCCGACGCCTTGGCATCGCCGGGAAGCGATTCGACAACCGGGCTTACCATTACCTCGATGATGCCGCCGCCCACAGCGTATACCATCACCGCCGCAATCAACCCCATGTAGGGCGAAGGGAAAATGTGTGGAAAGAGCGCCAGCCCGATCAAACCGGCGGCGCTCATCACATGCGCCGCCACAAGCATGTGGCGGTGGCCCATACGGTCGGCGTAGCGCACCGTGAAGATGTCGGCGGCAATCTGCACACTGAAATTAATCAGGATAAGGCGGCCGATCTGCTCAAGCGAGACGGCAAACTGGTCCTGAAAAATGATAAAGAGCAGTGGGGCAAGGTTGTTGACGATGGCCTGCGTGATATAGCCAATGTAGCAGGCGAAGAGTGTATCTCTGTACGTATACGTCATGCGGCCGTCTTTTGGTTGTACGTGTGTGCGGCGCGAACGTAATGGCGACTTATGACTGTCTCCGAAATCGGCCCGGCACTCTTCGCCGGGGCCGCCGAGGGTATAAACCCCCGGCTAACCCGCAAGTACCGAGACAGATCGTAAGCTTTCATGAGCCACCGATGTCCAGGACGCGGCGCGATTGGCGGCTTCGGCGACTGAAGCCGCCGCTACGCGTTCGCCGCGCTCTTGCGAGAAACGGGCAACTACAGCGTCACGTCGGAGACGTGACCTACGACGCTCGAATCCCCAATCCCTACTCCCTGCCGTTAGTACTTGCGCACAACCGCGCGGTACGCCTCGGGCATGCGGAACTGAATGAGTTGGCGCTCCTCGCGCACCTCGCGCACAGCGTCAAGGTCTATCGTGGCGACGGCGTAGCTTTCTACGGGATCAGCCAGTACGGCGTACACCTCGGCGCGCGGCCCCACAATCAGGCTGTCACCTTCAAAGTTGCGCGTTGGCTCCTCGCCCACGCGGTTTGCCGCCGCCACGAAGATGGCATTCTCGCACGCGCGGCTGATGAGGTGGGCGCGCCACGAATCATGGTACTGCTTCTCCCAGTTGGCGCTCACGGTCACCAGTTCGGCGCCGTCGAGAGTGAGCGCGCGCGCCGTCTCGGGGAAGACGAGGTCGTCGCCCGCCGACAGGCCGAAGCGCCCCCAGTCGGCTTCTACGGTTATGAAGCGGAAGCCGTTGCGATAGACCTGCCGCTCCTCGCCCAGCAGGTGCACCTTGTGGTAGATGCCTGCCACGTCACCCTCGGGCGCGATGCAGACAAGGCTATTGTACAGGATGCTCTCGACTTTTTCCTTGACGACCATGCCGAAAACCACGTGGACGTTGAAATCGCGGGCGCGCTTGGCGAGATAGCCCACGGCGTGGCCGGGGACGCGCTCAGCGAGGTCCGTGGCGCGCAGCCCCAATTCGCCGCCCGTGTAGCTAAGCTCGGGGAAAACGACGAGATGCGTCTCCTGCTCCGAGCAGATGCGCTCGATGAAGTCGCCCATCTTGACGAGGTTCGCTTCGGGCTCGGCCAGTTGGGGTTCCATCTGGACGAGCGCGATAGTCACATTGCGGGCCATGGCCACTCCTGATTTGTGATGTGCATTGGGATCAATGGATTGCAGCCGTCGGCGCATTGCGGCAGGGCGAGCACCGTCGAACATTTGTACGTTTCACAGGATTATAGCATAGCGGACAAAAATGGCCACGTGCCTTGAGCGCCACACGCTTCAAGCCTCTCGCCGCGACCGCGACTTCGCATTCTGCCCCGGGATGCGGTAGACTGCTGCTCCGATGGAGCCATTCTACACCTGCGCGCACGCATCGCGCCACGCGCCGGCCTGCACGCGCCGCTAAGGACTGCCCGATGAATTCGATTCGCACATGGTTTGCGCACGCCTGGCTTACATTGCTCGTGGCCGGCACCATCGTTGCACTGGACCAGTGGTCGAAGACGCTTGTGCGCGCCAATTTACCCAAGTTCGAGTTTGTGCCCGTGCTGGGCAGCTTCTTTGGCTGGCAGCATGTGGACAATTTTGGTGCGTCTTTCGGCCTCTTTCAGGATGCGCGCCCAATCCTGACCATTGTCGCCATCGTCGTCACACTCGCAATTCTGGTCTACGTACGCTATGTTCAGCGTGATCTCATCATGATGCGCGTACTGCTCGGCCTCATGGTGGGCGGTGCGCTGGGCAACTTGATTGACCGTGTGGCGCGCGGCTATGTCACCGATTTCATCGTTCTGCGCATTCCCAACGTCTACGCCTGGCCCAACTTCAACGTTGCCGACGCGGCGATTGTGAGCGGCACCATCCTCCTCGCCATCTACATCATTTGGGAAGACACGCGCGCGGCGCGTGCCGCCAAATCGCAGAATCACCTGCCCAGCAACGACTAGCGCGGCGCGCCAAGTACGCCACTGTGCGGACACGGCAGTCACTGTTATTGACGCGAGGCTGCATGGCGCGGCATAACGCAATTTGTAAATTGTTGACCCGCAGCGCGCTGCCGTGGCAGCGCGTTGTCGCGCTTGCGCCCCGCATATCGGAAACATCTGCAGCAAATCCACTTAACCATCCATCCTCCCGGAGGTAAATCCATGCGTTTTGCAGCGTTTGACCTTGAGATCGCAAAGCAAACCCCCGCTGGTGCAGGTGACCTGATGGACTACGCCCCGTTGGGCATCACCTGCGCCGCCGTCGCCCTCCCCGGCGCGCCCATACGCTTCTGGAAGGGCATTCCCCAGTTGAGCCGCGAGCAGGCGTGCGACCTGGTGCACGATTTGCAGGCGCTCGTCGCGCAGGGCTACACCCTGCTAACGTGGAATGGCTGCGCCTTCGACTTTCAGGTGCTCGCGCAGGAGTCGGGCCTGCGCGCCGCATGTGGCGAGTTGGCGCTAAACCACGTCGACTTCATGCTGATTGTCACCTATACCAAAGGGTATCGGCTCAAGTTCGAGGCGGCGCTGCAGGGCGCGGGGCTGACGGGCAAGGCCAAGGTCGTGCGGCTGGCCGACGGTAGCGTCGTGAGTTTTTCGGGCGTCGAGGCGCCTGCGCGCTGGGCGGCAGGCGAACATGAGGCCGTCCTGGCCTATCTGGCGCAGGACGTGGCGCAGTTGCTCGCGCTGGCCGAGATCGTCGAAGCGCGCCACAGCCTCAACTGGAGTTCAGCCAAGGGCAAACCCATGTCGCTCACGCTGCGCAAGATTCCCACCGTGCGTGAGTGCGCCACGATCCCAGTGCCCGACACGTCGTTGATGTCGGCGGCGCCGACGCGAGAGGAATTTACTGCCTGGATTGGCTAAGCCGCCACAGGAGAGCCCCGCTGCCACCCTTGCGCGCGCACTGCGCTATAATCAGCGCATGGACACATTCACCGCAAGCGAAGGCATTGCAGACGAAGGATCCGTGCAGCCCACGGCGCGCCTGGACCAATATCTCACCGCACGTTACGCCGAGCGCTCGCGCGCCGAGGTGCAGCGCTGGATCAAAGAGGGCCGCGTAACGGTGAATGGCGCGCCCGGCAAGCCTGGCTTGCGTGTGGAAGCGGGCATGGCCATCGCTGTCGACGTGCCCGATGCACCGCCACCCGCTGCCGGCATCCAGGCAGAGGCAATTCCCGTCACAATTGTCTATCAGGACGATGACATCATCGTCGTGGACAAGCCGGCGGGGCTGGTGGTGCACCCCGCGCCCGGCCATGCCGACGGCACGCTCGTCAACGCTGTGCTCTACCACGTGCCCGAAATTGAGGGTGTGGGGGGTGCGCAACGCCCCGGCATTGTGCACCGGCTCGACAAGGAGACCTCCGGGCTGATCGTAATCGCGCGCAACGAGCGCGCCCACCGTCAGCTCCAGGCGCAATTCGCTGCGCGCAGTGTCTACAAAGAGTACATTGCGCTGGTTGAGGGTGGCCTCGATCCACCCGACGGCATCATCAGCGCGCCGGTTGGCCGCCACCCGGTGGACCGCAAGCGGCAGGCCGTACTCCCCGAAAACAGTGAGGGGCGCACAAGCGGTCGCGAGGCCGTCACCGAATACCACACCATCAACCGCTTTCACGCCCACGCACGCGGCGCTACGGGTGTCCAGACCTTCACGCTGCTGCGCGTGATCTTGCATACAGGCCGCACGCACCAGATTCGCGTCCATCTTGCCTGGCGCAGACATCCTGTTATCGGCGACAGACTCTATGGCCCCAAAACGCCGCGCCTGCCGCTGGGCCGCCAGTTTCTCCACGCCCACAAACTCACACTTCGTCTCCCCTCCTCTGGCGAGGAGCGCACCTTCGTCTCGCCCCTGCCCGTAGAACTCCAATCACTGATAGACAAGTTCGAGGCAGACTAGCGTTCGTTGTGAACAAGCCCGGCAAATGACGGAACGAGCGTGGCGATCCATCCTGGATCGCCACGCTCCATTCTGCAGCCCGTTGATGTGGTTGGGTTTACAGGTTTGCGGCCACCCAGTTGTCGAACTCCTCCAGCAGTGCGTGGCGCAAATCAGTCGGCGCGGCACAGACCTGAAAGGCATTGCGCGCAATCCGCGCCAGGTCGGCGCGCCCATAGCCAAACTCGCGCGCCAGCAACTCATACTCCTGCGTCAACGAGGTATTGAAGAGCGGCGGGTCATCGCTGTTGACCGTCACCAGCAGGCCCATGCGGTCCAGGTGGGGGAAGGGGTGCTCCGCCGCGCGTCGGTAGACATGCAGGCAGGTATTGGAGGTCGGGTTGATCTCGAGCGGGATCTGGCGCTCCTTGAGCAATTGCAGCAGCGCAGGGTCTTCGACGGCGCGCACGCCGTGGCCAATGCGGTCCGCACCGAGTTGATCAATGGCCCCCCATACCGAGTCGGCGCCCATCGTCTCGCCCGCATGGGGCACACTGCGCAAACCCGCAGCCTTGGCTTTGGCAAATGCGTGCGCAAAGGGCGCAGGCGGCGCGCCCACCTCGAAGCCACCCAGGCCGAAGCCGACCACACCGCGATCCATGGCCGAGAGCGCCATACGCAGCGTTTCCTCGGCGGGGAAGGGGTCATAGGCATCGCTGTCGGCGTCAAACGAGGCGTTGCGCGGCACATCAAAGACCCAGCGCATCTCCACGCCAAAGTCGCTGTGCGCCTGCTGCCTGCCCGCCTCCAACCCCTCCAACAGTGCTTCGAAGCGCAGCCGCTTGTCTTGCAGATGCGTGTGTGTGAAGGGCGTCACTGTGAGCTCGCGGTAGCGAATGTTTTGCGTCGCCATCTCCTCGCCGCACGCGTACACAATCGTTGCAAAGTCCTGCGGGCCCTTCAACAGACTTGATATGGTCATGTAGATTTCGATAAAGTGGGGAAAGTCGGTGAAGCGGAACCAGCGCTGGATCGAGTCCAGGTCTGCGCCCGGCAGGAGATCCATGCTCTCGTGCTGCTGCGCAAGCTGCAGCAGCGTGATGGGACGAATCGCGCCTTCCAGATGGACGTGAATCTCGGCTTTGGGCATCGCCCCCGCGAAGGCGGCGACCTCCGGATCCAGCGGCAGCCCGCTTTCTCGATTATCTTCGGCGCTCACCGGCTCACCCCCTGCGCTATCATCACGAGACCTGTCATTGGGAATTCGAGACGGGGGCAGACATCACCAGCGCGAAGCCATGGTTTGGTCACGTTCACGAGAAGATGGACCCAGACGGATTGTACGCCATGCGCAAGGCTTTTTCATAGGGAACGCGCCTCCGCAGGGCGCGCGGGCGCGAGGGCGCTCGACGCCAAGTTGAGTCGCGCCCGTTGCGTCTGCGCCTACAGTCTGCCCAAACCGAACATGATATATTCGGCTGCAGTTAGGACCGCACTGCAAGCCTTGCCATCCGCTCCATACGACGAACGACACTGACCGTGACCGTGCAACCCTCCAGCCTCGACATCGCCCAGCCTGCCGCTTCAACACGAAGCCGCAAACAGCGCCGCGTGGCGCTGTGGCGGCGTTTGCGCGTGCTGGGGCTGCAGACGGCTGCGATTTTCCTCGCGCTGCAGGTTTTGGGCGCAAGCGGTTACTCATGGAGAGCAATCGTGGTCCTGGATCTGAACCAGGCCACGACAGGTGAGCGCTTCAACCTATTGAACTGGGAAATTGGCGCACTGCGCGAGAAAGCCGGCGCCTTGTGGGAGCGGCCGGCTGCGGGTCTGAGCGCGCAGGCGGGCAGCGATCTGGTGCGCGCGTATGTAGCCGATGCGCGCATGCTCGCCCGCCTCGATAGTCAGGCCGCCGCGCTGCGTGCCGAGGGCACCCGCGCCGCCGACCAAAAGCTGGGCTTCGTCCTTGCCAAAGCCGACAGGCTGCGCGCACACCAGGCCGAGCGCCGCCCTGCCGCCGAGGCCGTGATCGAAGCGCAAATCACCCAAGTGCTCAGGGAGGCGGGCTTTGGACTGGGCGGGCGCGTCATGCCGCCTGTGCTCTTCACCTTCACTGAGTCGCCCAAGCAACTGGTTGTGAGCCCGCGTACGCGCATCGTTTCGGGCTTCACGCGCACGCTTGAGCCGTCCATGAGCTTTGCGCAGAAGGAGCATATCGAAGCCGACGTCGAGGCGAATGGGCTGTGGAGCGCATTTGTCACCGAAACCGGTGGCATGGGCGCGTTCCCCACCATGGTCGTGCCTGACGCGCGCCTGGAGTGGGTGCTGAGCACAGTGGCGCACGAGTGGGTGCACACCTATCTGGCCTTCTTCCCGCTCGGCTTCAACTATGGCATTACCGCCGAAAACCGCATCATCAACGAGACTGCTGCCGACATCGTGGGCAACGAAATCGGGCGGCGCACGCTGGCATTGTTCTATCCCGAGTTGCTGCCACCGCAGGCGCGTGATGATGTGCCGCGCACAACATCAGTGCGTGACGAGATGACGGCATTTGACTTCAACAGCGCTATGGCGGAGACGCGCGCAGTAGCCGACACGCTGCTCCACTTTGGGCGCGTGGCCGACGCCGAGCAGTACATGGAGTTGCGTCGCCAGTACTTTGTGGAGAACGGCTACCGGTTGCGCAAGCTCAATCAGGCGTGGTTTGCGTTCCATGGCTCGTACGGCACGAGCGCGGCCGCAGCCATCAGCACACCCGACGCGCTTGCCCCCAAGGTGATTGCCCTGCGCGCCTCTACGGGTGACCCGCACGCCTTCCTCCAGCGCATACGTGGCATCACCGACGTGGCCGGACTCGACAGTCTGCTGGCTGAGACGGCGGCGACGCAACCAAAGTAGCAACCTTGTCGCCAGGGATACACTAAACCGATGCCGCGGTGAAAGCCGCATTTTCAACGCAAGGGCGCAAGGTGCGCGAAGACGCAAGGAAAAGCAAAACCAGGAACACCATCATGCTCTTTGATTGTCGTCCAGAGGCGCCGGACGGAAAATCACGGCCATTTCCTGCTTTTGTTTTTCCTTGCGTCCTCGCGCACCTTGCGCCCTTGCGTAGAAAAATGTGAAGCCCACAACGGTTTCAGTTTAGCATTCCTCATCAAAGGCGCTCAGGATGTTGTTGAGCGTGTGGCGCGCAAGTGATGCCTTTGGGCCCTGGCCGTCCGCGCGGCCAATCAACACCATGCGTCCGTTAGCGCTCGAGATTGTCCAATCGCCATCGCGTTTGCCCATTAGCGAGGTGGCTACGCGCAGGCCCGCGGTCGCCTGATTCCACGTGCGGTAAATGTAGACGCTGACCCATGTCTTTGGCGACACGGTCTTCATGCCCACAACGACCAACGCCCCGACCGCGGCAACCGGCAGGATCGGCCGCCCGGAGACAAGTTCCGTGCGCGTCCGTTCCGGCGTCAGCAGCCGTTGGAGAAGCGCCAACGATTGCTGAACGATAGGCTCCTGCGTGGGATCAAGCGGTTTAGCGGGCATGGCAGAAATATCTCACCTTGATGCGGTAGCGCTGCCTCGTCGCGGAGGGCGTGCGGGCCCTCAATGCGGCACGCGCCGCCAATTGTACGTCAAGAGCGAAATAGCTGCAGCCAGAGTACAGCACTCTAGCACTCACCCATTCCACCTGAGGTCGCCGCACCATTGAATCCGCTTATCGCCAACTACTTCGCCCAGCGTGGCTGGTCCCCCTTTTCCTTCCAGGAGGAGACATGGGCGGCCTATGCGCGCGGCCAAAGTGGACTCATCCATGCACCCACGGGCATGGGCAAGACGATGGCCGTGTGGGGCGGCCCGCTGATTGAGTGGATGGACGAACATCCGCAGGCCGCAGCATGGCCAGCAATTGAACCGCCGCCGCTGCGCGTGCTCTGGATAACACCGCTGCGCGCCCTCGCCACAGACACCTTTGACTCACTACGCGAAGTACTCGACGCCATCGCATTGCCCTGGAGCATCGAACTGCGCACGGGGGACACCGCCTCATCGATCAAACAGCGACAGCGCAAGCGGCTGCCCACCGCACTCATCACCACGCCCGAGAGCATTAGCCTGCTTCTCTCCTACCCCGAGACGCAGAAGCTCATGGCGCACCTGCGCTGCGTGGTGGTGGACGAGTGGCACGAACTCATGGGCGCCAAGCGCGGCACGCAGACGGAGCTCGCACTGGCGCGCCTGCGCGCCTGGAACCCGGCGCTGCGTGTATGGGGGCTTTCGGCAACGCTGGGCAATCTGGAACAGGCGCGCGATGTGCTTCTGCCGGGCATGGCCGATGCACCGCTGATTACCGCCGCTGTGCACAAGGAAATCGTTGTCGAGACGCTCATCCCCGAGACGATGGAGCGTTTTCCCTGGGCGGGTCACATTGGCCTCAACCTGCTGCCCGAGGTGCTCACTCTGCTGCGCAGCGCCAAGTCGACCATCCTCTTCACCAACACGCGTGCGCAAACCGAAATCTGGTTTCAGGCGCTAACAGACCACGCGCACGACCTCATCGGCGCCACCGCGCTGCACCACGGCTCGCTTGAGCGTGCGCTGCGCACCGAAGTGGAGGATCGGCTGCGCGACGGCCGCCTGCGCGTCGTCGTCTCCACCTCAAGCCTCGACCTGGGCGTAGACTTCTCACCCGTCGACCAGGTCATTCAGGTCGGCAGCCCCAAGGGGATTGCACGCCTGCTGCAGCGCGCCGGGCGCAGCGGCCACCGGCCGGGCGCGACCAGTGCCATCGCCTGCGTGCCCACGCACGCGTTTGAACTGGTGGAGTTCGCGGCCGTCAAGCGCGCCCTGCACGCCGCACCGGATGGCCGCCCCGCTGTTGAGTCGCGCGCGGCCATTGCCAAGCCGCTGGATGTACTCGTGCAACACCTGGTGACGATTGCGCTGGGGGGAGGCTTCCGCAGTGAGGCGTTGCTGGCCGAGGTGCGTTCAAGTTGGGCGTACCGCAATCTCAGTGATATCGAGTGGCAGTGGGCTCTGGACTTCGTCACCCACGGTGGCCTTGCCCTGGGCGCATACGACCAGTTCAGCAAAGTTGTCGAACATGACGGCCATTACTCGGTGGAATCACGCGAGATCGCGCGCTTTCATCGCATGTCAATCGGCTCAATCACCAGCGCTGCATCGATGAAGGTGGCCTACCTTAGCGGCTCAAGCCTGGGGACCATCGAGGAATCATTCATTTCGCGTCTGCGCACGGGAGACCGCTTCATCTTTGCGGGGCGCGTGCTTGAGTTGGCGGTGGTGCGCGAAATGACCGCCTATGTGCGCAAGGCCACCACCTTGCGCGGTATTGTGCCGCGCTGGGCCGGGGGCCGCATGCCCCTTTCCACGCAACTGGCAGCGGCCGTGCGCGCCGAACTGGATGCGGCACGGCGCGGCATCTACGAGGGGCCCGAGATGCAGGCCGTCAAGCCGCTGCTCGAATTGCAGCAAAGCTGGTCGCGCCTGCCCGAGCCCGGCAGACTCCTCATGGAGCGCACCAAAACCAGCGACGGCTACCATCTCTTCCTCTTTCCGCTCGCGGGCCGCCTTGTGCATGAGGGGCTAGCGGCGCTGCTCTCCTACCGCGTGGCGCGCGCCGCGCCCCGCACCATCAACGCGTTTGCCACTGACTACGGCGTGGAGCTGCTCTCACCCACTCCTTTCATACAGGACGCAAGCGCCTGGCGCACACTGCTCTCCACCGAAAAGCTGCTCGAGGACATTATCACCTGCGTCAATACCTCGGAACTGGCGCGCCGCCAGTTTCGCGACATTGCGCGCATTGCCGGACTTGTCTTCTCTGGCTACCCCGGCAGCGGCAAGAGCACGCGCCAACTGCAGGCTTCCAGCACAATCCTCTTCGATGTATTCGCGCAGTATGACCCCGACAACCTCCTGATCGATCAGGCCCGTCGCGAAGTGCTCAACGACCAGCTTGAGGTCGCGCGCTTGCACGTCCTGCTTGAGGAGATCGGAGAGCAGGCGATCGACATCGTAGACACACGCCGCCTGACGCCGCTCGCTTTCCCGCTGTGGGCCGACAGTCTGCGCGCCCAGGAGGTGACGACTGAACGCTGGGAGGAGCGCATCAAGCGCATGGTTGTCCAACTTGAGGCCGAAGCAGACGCAGATTAGCGCCGTTGCCGAAACATTTGTGCTATACTTGCGCTATGTTTGAAGTCGCCCTTGCGCCCGGCGTACAGGTGCACCTGCTGCCGCAACGCGCGCTCTATTGGGGAGACGAGGCCACGCTCTTTGTGGCCGATTTGCACGCGGGCAAGGCCGACGCCTTCCACGCGGCGGGTATTCCCATCCCCGCTGCCGTCACTCTGGATGACCTCGCGCGCCTCAGCGCCATTCTGTTGGCGACGCGCGCACAGCGTCTTGTGATCCTGGGCGACTTCTTCCACGCCGCTGCCAGCCAGTCGGCCGGGGTGTTGCGTGCGCTGACTGCGTGGCGAGCGACGCACGCTGCGCTTGACGTCTGGCTCGTTGCCGGCAACCATGACCTGCGCGCAGGCCCGCCACCCGCGGCGCTCGGCATTGTGGCCTGCGGCGCAGAGGTGCGCGTCGGCCCCTTCCACTGCGTGCATGCGCCCCAGGCTGAGCCCGCGCCCTACACACTGTGCGGCCACTTGCACCCCGTGGCCATCCTGACCGAGCGCGCCGGTGGCCGCTACGGCGCGCGCAGCGCGCGTCTGCCCTGCTTCCATGTGGGGCCGCGGCAGACGATTATGCCCGCCTTCAGCACCTTCACGGGCGGCAAGAGCGTCGCCTGCCGCCCCAGTGACCGTATCTTCGTGACCACGGGCGAGGAGCTCTTCGAGGCCGCGCTGGGCCGATGACGGCACGAACGAAGCCTGGGGTGCACGCACGAGTTGTCAGGTTGGATGGCGGTGGTAGGAACGAGCGAGTTTGGGACGCAGTGCGAGCGTCTCGTCCCAAC
>CAYRVP010000072.1:0-20210 GCA_964427845.1 uncultured Caldilineaceae bacterium | reverse complement strand
ACTTCCGGGCTCTCCAACACCGGTTGACAGCGGCGATTCCGCGTTGCGTCCAATGCGCACCTGCAGGCTATCTGCGCCTGCATCACAGTGTGTGTGACTGCGCGCTTGTCTGCGCCTCTTGCCACCCCACATTGCCCAGCGCATCACCACGTTCGAGAAAAAGTGGGAAGGGCGTAGTGGCAGCAACCCGCGACGTCCGTGCTGCCGTGGATTTCAGCACCGTATCAGTTCATGGCAGAAACGCCTTGACAGCTTCGGCGGCGCGCCGGTTGATGCCCGGCACGGCCAGCAATTCATCGAGCGACGCGCTGCGAATGGCCTCAATGTCTCCCTTGAAGTGGGTCAGCAGCGCCTTGCGGCGTGTGGGGCCAATGCCGGGCACGTCGTCGAGCCTGGAGCGCACCTGTTCCTTGCTGCGCAGGTTGCGGTGGTAGGTGACGCCAAAGCGGTGCGTTTCATCGCGCACGCGCTGCACAAGATGGAGCGACTGGCTGCCCCGCTTGAGCCAGACGGGTGTCGCTTCGCCGGGGCGGAAGATCTCCTCCTCGCGCTTGGCCAGCCCCACCACGGGGATCCGGTCCATGAGGCCGAATTCCTCGAGGACCTCCACAGCAATGCCCAGTTGCCCCTTGCCACCGTCAATAATCACGAGGTCGGGCACAATGCGCCAACTCTCATCCTGCGTGCGCGCCTTGTTGCCGGGGTCCTTGCCTGCGCCCGCCAGGCCCGAGTCGTCGTCTTCTTCGTCATCGCCGTTTTCGATGATGCGGCGGAAGCGGCGACGCAGCATTTCGCGCATGCTGGCGTAGTCGTCGGGTTCGCCCTGGCTGCCCTTGCCGCGAATCTTGAAGCGCTTGTAGGCCGATTTGAGCGGCGCGCCTTTCGCAAAAACGACCATCGAGCCAACCGTGTTGGTCCCCTGCAGCGTGCTGATGTCGTAACACTCGATGCGTGAAGGTGGCTTCTCGAGTCCCAGCAGATCCTGCAGTTCCGAGACGGCGGCGGTTTGGCGATTGGTGTCGGCGGCCCATTCGGCTTGCTGCAGGCGCAAATGCTCGGCAGCGTTGGCCTGGGCCATTTGCAGCACCTTGCGCTTGGTGCCGCGTTGCGGCACACGCAACGCCACGTGCGCGGCCGATTCGCCCAGCGCCAAGCGCCGTGCGCTTAGCCACTCGCCCAGCACGGCGCTGTCGTCGGGCAGAGCGCCCACCAGAATCAGCCCCGGCACAAAGGTCGCTGTATCGTAGAACTGCTGGATAAATGCGCCCACCAGTGCGCCGTAGCCATTCTCGCCGTCGTCCGCAATCTCGATGCCTTCCATCATGAAGGTCTCTCGCCCGATGAGGCGGCCAAAGCGCACATAGAAGACCTGTACGGCAGTATCGCCCGTACGCTCGTCGCGGGCAATGGCCACGTAGTCGAGGTCTTCCTGCGCCGTGCTGACGATCTTTTGCTGCTCGGCAATCTGGCTGGCGGCGCGGAGGCGGTCGCGATAGAGAGCGGCCAGCTCGAATTGCATGTTCTCGGCGGCCTGTTCCATATTGGCGTTCATCTGCGCGAGCACGCGGTCGGTGTCGCCGCTGAGGAAGCGCATGAGGTGGTCAATCGACGTGCGGTATTCCGCGCGGTCTTGCGCGCCAATGCAGGGGCCGCCGCACATCTTGATGTGAAAGTAGAGGCATGGGCGCGCATCCAGCCCCGTAATCTCGCGGTCGCAATCGAGATAGGGGAAGATGCGGCGCAGTGCGTCCAGCGTGTCGTAGCAGACGCGCCCGGAGGAATAGGGGCCAAAGTAGCGCGCGCCGTCGCGCAAAATGCGGCGCACCACCTGGATTTTGGGGAAGTCGTTCTGAATGTTGACCTTGATGTAGGGGTAGGACTTGTCGTCCTTGAGGCGCACGTTGTAGTGTGGCCGGTAGCGCTTGATGAGCTCGTTTTCGAGCACGAGCGCTTCCAGTTCGGTTTGCGTCACCCACCACTCGATGTCCACGATGTCGTTGACGAGTGCCTGCGTGCGCGGCGGGTGCTGCGCCGAATTGTGAAAGTAGCTGCGCACGCGGTTGCGCAGCACCACCGCCTTGCCTACATAGATGACCTTGCCCTCGGCATTGAGCATCTGGTAGCAGCCGGGGCTGTCAGGCAAATTGGCCAGTTTTTGGATCACCCGTTCGGGCAGTGGATTGCGCATTGTCATAGCACAGACATTCTAACACATGTCGAACGCCAAGCGCGGCTTGCGAATTTGGAGGCCTCGCTTTGGGGTTTTGCGCGTCTACGCGTCCCAATCATGGCGAGGGCGGCCAAACTCGCTCAGCCGCTCCTCAAGGCCGGGCGCAATCAGCCGCTGCTCGCTGTCCCAGTTGGCGGGCGGCTCGCGGCGAAAGCCCTCGGCAGCGAAGAGTTCATTCACCACAAGCACAATACTCGTAATGTAGACCAGCGAGCCGAAGATCCAGGTCAACGCGCCGCTCAGCGCCTGCTGCGAGAAAGCCGTCTGCAACGCACTCGGCGCTATGCCAGGCAGCGCAGCGTAGTAGGCGTAGAGCGGTGTTGCGCCAAACGCGATGGTGATGCCCACAATTACGTTGGGAATCTCAACGCCCAGCAACATGCCAACGCGTGCCAGCGGCGTGGCGCGCGAGTAGCGGCGTGGCCCGTTGCGCGTAATTTGCTGCCAGAAGAGCAGCGCCGCCACACCCAGAACGTGCAGGGCCAGCCGCTGCCGCCACGGACTTGTCATCGCCCACGCGACAAAGCCAGGGTCGTGCCAAATGAGCACGGCGCTGAGGTAGAAGAACCAGACGAAGAGTGCGCTGGTGAGCACATGCAAAAGTGGGGAAATGCGCGACGGGCGCACGAATGTCGCCGAGAGCCACTTGCGCATGGATGTGGGGGCGGCCCAGGCCAGCACATGCCACGGCGCGGCTAGCCAGAAGAGCGGCGCGGCTACCATGCAAGTGAGGACAGTCTGCGCCATGCGCGCCAGGACGTGCTGCTGGCTCAGCGGCGCCAGCGGGAATGCCAGCGACGCAGACCAGGCCGCCGTCGCCACGCCAAAGCAAAGCAGCCGTGCGCGTCGGGCCAGGCCGGGGGCAACGCCCGCGATGCGTCGCTGCCCGTAGAGGTAGGTCGCAAAGAGCGCCGCGGCCGCACTCCAAATGGCTACATGCCAGATCATCGCGTCTGAGACCTACCTGCCGCCCTGCAAGGCGGGCGCACTCCGGCCCAGAATGGGCAGGAAGACGCGTCCGCCGGCAACCGGCGGTTCGGGTGCTTCGGGATCGGCAGTGGGCGCATCGCCAACATTCACGAATATCGCGCCGGGCACGCCCGCACCGTCGGCGCTCGCCGCGCTCCAGAAAAGGGTGTGGCGGCCAAGCGCCCAGGTCGATGTATCAAATGTGACCGCTGTGCTCTCCTGCGCACCGTCAAATGCGCCGTCCAGTGCAGTGAAGGGAATACCGGTCGCGTCCAGCCACGGCGGTGTGTCGAGCCACGCTGTTGCGCCTGCCACGATGTCGCTCGCTGCCGAGTTGGGCTGTTCATCGCCGAATTGTGCGCCCGGTGCTGCAAAGGTTATGGTCAGCGTCAGTGCGTCGCCGGGCATGATGCGTGTGGGCGTGAGAAGAACTGTGCCCGTCACTGCCGCGGGGGCCTGCGGCCAGGCGTAGGGGCGGCGCGCCACGGTCGCGCCATATACGAGCGCGTCTGTCACGTCGCGCTTGATTGTTGCCTCAAACGCTGTGCAGCTCTCAAAGAAGTCCGTGCCCATCTCAAAGGTGTACGATGCCACACCCAGCGTGCCGTATGCCCAGTCATCGTTGGTGCCGTCGGTCGCATAAAGGCAGCCCGGTGCGCCGCCCTGGCAAACGCTGTAGCCGGTGCGTGCGCCAAACATGTCGCCCAGCGCCTGCAGACCAGCCGCATTGGGCGCGGGTGAATCCTTGAAGCCCCACGGGTAGAGCACCAGTTGGCCATAGCTGTGCAGCGAGATGAAGATCCCCTCGCTGTCGACGGGCGCGACGTCGGTCAGGCCGGGGCCGCGCTGGTCGGCAAAGGCGCCGGCGAGCAGCGATTGCAGCGCCTGCGTCTCCGGTTCGGAGGCGGGGCCGCTGCCGCGATAGGTGAGGTTGCACGGGTCGGTGCTGGAGCAGCCGCCTGCCGTGCATGCGCCCCAGGCAAAGCTGCTGTTGCGGTTCAGGTCCACCCCGAAGGAACCGTAAGGGCTGTAGCCGGGAAAGCATGCGCCGATGTCATGCGTGTTCTTGCGCCAATACAAGAGTTGCTCGGCAAACTTGCGCCCGTCGGGGTTGGCCATGGGCACGACGTAGACCGTGCCGTAGTCGAGCAGCCAGGTGATGGTAGGGTCGGTGCCATAACTGGTCACCAGTTGCTCGGCGAAGCGTGCGGCGACTTCGGCGGGGGCCAGTTCGCGCGCATGAACGGAGGCAATGACGACGTAGGGGAACTTGGGGCTCGGCTTGTCGCGATTGGTAATCACCAGCGCGTGCAGGTCATATCCTGCCGGGCCGGCAGGCGTCGCCTTGTCCCACGAGTCGCCGTAGTCCACCCACTGTGCCAGCCGGGGATGGGCCACAGCCAGGGCAGCCATGTCGGCCCAGGTCTGCTCAACGGTGCGGTAGCAGGCAAAGCCAGGGATAGTGCCACCCTGTGCATCGCCCGACGCCGCGGCGCTGATGACGGGCTCTCGTGCAGCCTGTGTGCGTGCCGTATCGACTGTCACCTCCCAGCCTTGCGCACGCAGGTGGGCGACGGTCGCGTCGTCCACGGCGGCAATCACAAGACTACGCGCGTGGTCCACCTCCCAGATGTCAACCAGGGGGACGAGTGCGTTCACCTGCGCCTCTGTGTGCGCCCCAATCTGCACGATGGTTGGCGCTGCATCAACAGGTGTCTGGGCCACGGCGGGGTGCGCCTGGAGAACGCCGGCACAGAGCGCAAGCACTGCCAGCGTACCCAACAGCATCCGCACATGCTTCAAGTGAACCATCGTTCAACTCCCAAAACCGAAGCGCGTCGCACTCAAAAAGATGGGGATGAGCAGCAGCCCACCCGCCAGAATTGCCAGGATCTCGATGTAGACCCAGCCCTGCGCGGCGCGCATCCACAGGCGCGTCTGCGTCGTCGGCGCATAGATGCGCGCCTGCGCCACGTATTTGACCGTGTACTTCTCGCTCTCGCGCACCGGCTCAAGCGGGGCCACATCCCAGCCCGCATTCTGGAAGAGGCGAGGCAGTGCGGCAACCAGGCGGTGCGCAAGCAGCCCCAGCGGCAGGACAATCACGAAAAGGTAGACGGCTGCGCCCAGGATGATGTCGAGCCAGCGCCAGGGGATAGGGCTGTAGTGGCTGAAGAGATCGAGCCAGAGCCAGCCCGCAAAAACGATGAGCGGCGAGGCGAGCAGCCACTGCCCGGCCTGGGCAGGCGAGGCCTCGACCAGGTCGGCGGCGACGCGACGTGTTTGCGGTTTAGCGTGGGCTTCAGCCATGAAATGTCACTCTGCGAACTAGGCGGAGTCAATGCGCCCTGCCAATCAGCGCAAGGCGCTAGCGCATCTGCCGGTTGCTCAGGCGCTCAATCTCGGCGCGCCAGTCCAGTTCGGGACGATGGCGGTTGCGCCACCGCCAGAGCAGCCCCACGGGGTAGCCGCACATCTTGGCCACATCACCCACCACGCGGATCAGAGGAATCAGTGCGGCGGCCTCCATTGTCTGCGAGGGACTAAGCCCTTTGCGCAGCCGCATGAGACGGGCCAGGGGGCGGCGGCAATAGATCGCAATGCCAACCAACAGCCCCAACCACCCCAGCCAGCGTGCAAAGACGCCCCACAGCGCATGGCCAAACAGCGCGGGCAGCGCGAGACCGTAGGTGGCGTAACGAACGGCATGGCGCTTGCGCCAGAGATCGGCCTTGCCATCGCCGCGCGCGTAGCGGTAATACTGTGTCCAGAAGGAGCGCAGGTGCGTGCGCGGCTTGAAAAAGACCAGCGCGCCGGGCGCCCACTCGAAGGCCGAGTTGCGGCGCGTGCGCAACCCGTTCAGTTTAAGGTCAAAGACCAGATCCTCGCTGTAATCCAGCCACTCCGGATAGCCGCCAACGGCCTGCCATGCGGCACGCGTGAAGGCCACGGAGCGGCTCGAAGGCAGGAAGCTGGCCGGATCGATGTCGTCCTCAAGCGGCAGCACCGTGGCGGCCATGGCGGTCTCGAAGATGCCCTGCGCGTCGGGCGCGAAGAAACCTGCAACGCCTATCGGCGGGTCGCCCGGCCGCGCCCAGGGCAGAACCAGTTGCTCGAGCCAGGTGCGGGTGAGTTGGACGCCCGCATCGGTGACGGCGATGATAGGACCGGCGGCCGCTTCAATGGCAATGTTGCGGCCGCGCGCGATGTTCGCGCCGGACGCTTCAATGATACGCAGATTGGGCAAGCGTCCCGGGTGGCGTTCGCCATAGCTGCGCATCCACGCCGCGCTGCCGTCACTGCTGCCGCCGTCGCAGATCACCACCTCGTCGGGCGGGCGCGACTGGGCAGCCAGCGAATCCAGCAGCCGGTCAATGGTGGGGCGTTCGTTGAAAACAGTGGCAATGACGGAGACATTCATGGCCCGCATTATGGCCCATCTGCGCGCCTTCGCCAACATCAGTCCGAAAGCACACACATTGGGCAAACCAGGGGCGTAATCGGCAACGCGGGCCGGGTATAGCCTTCCCGTCACTTCGGCCCGCGGACGCGTGTGTGCACAGGTACACAATCGCGCCATTGCTGCTATAATGGCGTCGCAACTGCCGCTACGCACCTGGAAGGGATGCCCTACCCCATGGCCCAGCGCATTTATGTTGCGCTTGACCTGGAGACAACCGGCCTGGACCCCAAGCGCGACGCCATCATGGAGATTGGCGCCGTCCGCTTCGCGGATGGCGTTGTCCTGGATCGCTTTCAAGCGCTTGTCAACCCCCAGCGCCCCATCCCCGCGCGCATTCAGCAGCTCACCGGCATTCACGATGCCGACGTGGCGCATGCCCCGCGCCTCGAGCAGGTGCTGCCCGAATTGCGCGCCTTCGTCTCCGCACAGGTCAGCGCGGTGGTTGCCCACAATGCCTCATTTGACATGGGCTTCCTGCGCGCCGGCGGCGTTGCGTTCCAGCGCCCCGCGATTGACACGCTCGATCTCGCCACTATCCTCCTGCCCGGACAGCCCAGCTACAGCCTGGGTGAGCTCTGCCACAGCCTGGAGATCCCGCTCGTGGATGCGCACCGCGCGCTCGACGACGCCGCCGCCGCCGGTGCGCTCTTCGACCGACTGCTCGCGCGCATCGAGGAACTGCCCGACGATATCCTCTTTACAATTGCCGACTACGCCGAAACGTGCGATTGGGCCCCGCGCTTCCTCTTCACCGACGCAGCTGCACGCCGCAGCCACCCTCACGTGGCCAAGTGGACACCGCTTCTCGCACTTGATGCGCAGACCGCCCCCGAGAGCCTGCTGACCGACGTGGGGGCGGCCGTATTGCCAATTGAGCCAACGCTTGTGCAGCGCAGCTTTGCACTGGATGGGCCGCTCGCCACCGCGTTTGGCGCGGGCTACGAGCCGCGCGCCGGGCAGGTGGACATGGCGCAGCGCGTTGCGCGCGCCCTCAATCAGGGTGACGCGCTCATGGTTGAGGCGGGCACGGGCACGGGCAAAACGCTGGCCTACCTGCTCCCCGCAGCGGCGTGGGCATTGGAAAACCAGCGCCGTGTGGTGATTGCCACCAACACAATTACGCTGCAGGACCAACTCATCGACAAGGATATCCCGCAGGCGCAGGCGGCGCTTGAGGCGCTGGGCATGGCGCGGCCACGTGCCGCAGTGCTCAAAGGGCGCAGCAACTACATATGCCTGCGGCGGCTGCAGCAGTGGCGTAGTGGCCGGCGGCTCAACGGCCCCGAATTGAGCACGCTGGCGCGCATTCTTGTCTGGCTGCCCACAACGCAAACGGGCGACAGCAACGAACTGGCGATGAATTCGCAGACCGACCGCGAAGTCTGGCAGCAGGTCTGCGCCGACTCGGCGGCCTGCGGCAATGGTCGCTGCGGGGTCCATGCCGACGCAACGCGGCTCTGCTACTTTGCGCTGGCGCGGCGCAAGGCCGAACTGGCGCACATCCTCGTCGTCAACCATGCTCTGCTCCTGGCCGACGTGGCCGCCGAAGGGCGCGTGCTGCCACCGTACAGCCATCTCGTGGTCGACGAGGCGCACCGCCTTGAGGACGCCGCCACGGATCAACTGACCTACCGCATGGAGTGGCCATGGCTGCACGCCCTGCTGCGGCCGCTGCGCGCCGACGGTGACCTGGTGGCCAACATCACCACCTACGCCGGTTTGCAGGCGCTGCCCCATGCCCAGCGGCAGGCGCTGCACGTGGGCGTGCTGGCTGCGGCCGCGCACAACGCGCTGCACCACTTCCACGATCAGCTGCTGGCCTTTGCGCTGCAGCATGAAGAGGCACGCGACGCCAACTACGTGCAGCGCCTGCCGCTGGATGGGCGCATGCGCAGCCAGCCCATGTGGAGCGAGGTCGAAATCGAGTGGGAGCAGGCGGCGGAGGATGTGCGCGTGCTTGTCGAGGCCATCGACACGCTTGCGCGCCAGTTGAGCAGTGCGCAGTGGGATCGCCGGGAGCCCGAGGCCGAGATGCTCGTCAACCTGGCGAGCGCGGGCAGCCGGCTGGCTGAACTCCTGCGCCAGATGGAGCCCATGGTCTACGCACCCGAAGGCATTAGCCAGGGCGGGCGCGTCTGCTGGATGGAAGTCAACGAGAATCGTTCGCTTGCGTCCGTTGCTTCGGCACCGCTTAACGTGGCCGAGACCATCCAGCGCGAACTGCTGCACGCGCGTCGCTGCACCATCTTCACGGGCGCGACGTTGCGCTCGGGCGCAAACTTCCGCTATATTCGCGAGCGGCTGGGGCTGTGGGATGTCTCCACGGCAATTGTGGAAAGCCCCTTCGACTACAAATCGAGCACGCTGCTCTACATGCCCAGCGACATGAACCAGCCCGATCACCCCGCCTACCAGGCCGGCGTCGAGCGCGCCATCCTGGATGCTGCCGAGGCGTGCAATGGGCGCACGCTGGCACTCTTTACGAGCAACGCCCACTTGCGCACCACGGGCGATGCGCTGCGCATCCCGCTTGAACGCGCGGGCATTACGCTGCTGCAGCAAGGCTCAACCGGCCGGCACCGCTTGCTGCGCGAATACCGCCGCGCCGAGCGCGCCGTGCTCATGGGCACCCGTTCCTTCTGGGAGGGGGTGGACCTGCCCGGCGACGAGCTCTCCTGCCTGCTGATTGTGCGCCTGCCCTTTGCGGTGCCCAATGACCCCATTGTGGCCGCGCGCAGCCGCGAATGCGAGAACTCCTTTAGCGACTACATGCTGCCCGACGCCGTGCTGCGCTTTCGTCAGGGCTTCGGGCGGCTCATCCGCCGTGCCGACGACCGCGGCGTGGTGGTCATCCTCGATAGCCGTGTTTGGCGGCGCGAGTACGGGCAGCTCTTTCTTGATGCGTTGCCTCCATGCACTGTGCGCCACGCGCCGCTTTCGATTCTGGGGGGTGAGGTGAGCAAGTGGCTGGCGCGGTGACGAGAGGCTCGGTGTGGCAGCGGCTGTCGCGTCGCACGGGCCAAGCGGCCGATGCGCTCTGGCTCTCTTTGCGCCGACCCGCCGTCGCGATTGTGCTGGCGCTGCTGCTGCTGGCGCTGCTGCTCATGGCACGCTTTTTTCCGCAGATTCCGGGCCAGATCGCGGCTGACCCTGCCTCGGCGCTGCGCTGGCTCAACGCCGAGCGCGATGCGTGGGGCGCGTGGGGTGGCTTTCTGCGCGCGCTGGGCATCTTCAACGTCAGCGATAGCCCGCTCTTCTACATTCTTGTGGCGCTGCTGGCCATGGTCTGCGGCGTGCATCTGGCTGCGCTGCTCGCACTGGCGCGCTTGCCGCGGCAACTGGTTGCCGCGCTGGACGCGCAGGCCGGTCTTTCACCCCTGCCCCTGGATGCGCCGGACGGAATGACGCAACTGCGCCTTGCTCAACCCGATCCGCCTGACGCAGCCGCGCATGGGGTGCGCACGAAGCTCGAGGCGCTGGTGGGCCCCGTGCAGGAGTGCAGGCTCGCAGAGGATGAAACGCGCCTCCTCGCCATGGCCGGCATGCGCGGGTTGATGCTGCGGCCGCTCCTGCCCGCGGGCGCACTGCTGGCCCTGAGCGTGCTCTGGTTTACAGCCGTCTTCGGCTGGAATGTGCGGCCCCCGGCGCTTGTCCCCGGCGAGAGCTACACTGCGCCTGTGCATGACATCGTGCTCGCCTACACGCTGCCGGCGCAGGATGCAGGCACGCTCGAGGTTTCGGTCGGCGACGCGAGCGCTACCTTGCCTGCCGGCGCGGCGCAGGCGCGCGTCAACGGTGCGTCGGTGCGCGTGAGAGCCGGCGCGCCGGCGCTGCTGCTGCGCACTGATGCGCCACTCCTCGCACTGCCCGGCGCGCCCGACAGCATGCACGAAATCGGCCTCGTCTTCCCGCAACCCGGCAGCGAGCAGATTGTGCTGTTGCCCGCTTCGGGCACGGGTGTCCGCATCGTGCGTATGCCGGATGTGGCTGCGGGTAGGTTTCTGGTTGAGGTGTATGCGCGCGACGGCGTGCAGCCGGTGCAGCGGCTGGAGTTGACGGAGGCGCAGTCACTGCGCTTGCCGCTGGATACGGGCGCAGTTGCGCTCTGGATTGAGCCTGCTGTGAGCCTTGATGTCGTTGTGCGCAGCGCACCCGGCGGGTGGCTGCTGTGGCCGGCGCTGGCGCTTGTGCTGGCGGGCCTCAGCAGTCTACTGTGGAGGCCCGTTTTTGCGCTGGCGCAGTTGCGCCCGTGGCCGGTGGCGCGGACGGTGCTCACGCTGCAAACCAGCCACCGCGACGTGGCGGCAGCATGTACGCGGCCTGCGGATTCAGAGGCGGGTGCATAGTCGCCTCGACTGAGTACCAGCGACCTACAGCCGAGCAAACTCCTCAGTTGCCGCACGATGGACAAGCGCGTGGCGGCGCGCCAACCGTGCCGTGTTGCGGTCGTAGCCGCCGCCAATCACACACGCTGTGGGAATGCCCCGGCGCAGACACTCGCGCAACACATAGAGATCGCGCCGGTAGAGTCCCGCGCCCGTCAGCGCCAGTTTGCCCAGCAGGTCGTCCCCGTGCGGATCAACCCCCGCGTTGTAAAATACCAGTTCCGGACGCACCTGTTCAAGCAGCCCCGGCAGCACCTGCGCGAGTCGCGCCAGATACGCGCAATCCTCCATGCCGTTGGGAAGCTCGATGTCGAGATCGCTTTGCGCTTTGCGAAAGGGAAAATTCGCCGCGCAGTGCATCGAATAGGTGAAGACCGAATCATCGCCTGCCAGAATGGCTGCACTGCCGTCCCCTTGATGAACGTCCAGGTCCACAATCAGCACGCGCCGCACCCGGCCGTCGGCCTGCAGCACGCGTGCCGCTACGGCCACATCATTGAAGATGCAGAAGCCCGAGCCGAAGCCGCCGTGTGCGTGGTGCGTGCCGCCCGCCAGATTGCCGGCAAGGCCATGTGCGAGGGCGAGTTCGGCGGCGAGCACGGTGCCCGCCAGCGCCACGCGCGTCCGGTGCACCAACGCCACACTCCACGGCAGGCCAATGCGGCGCATGGGAGCCGGCTCGAGCGTGCCGGTCAGGTAGGCGTCCACATAGGCGGCGTCGTGGACAAGGCGCAGCCACGCCGCCGGCGCTTCCTCGGGACTGTGGAACTGGTCGGGCGCGGCGACGCCATCGCGCAGCAGCACGTCGTAAAGCGCGCCGAACTTGGCCATGGGGAAGCGATGGCCATCCGGCAGCGGCGTAGAGTAGTTGGGGTGGTAGACGAGGGGTAGGGGCATGGAAGAGGTAATTGGTAATTGGTTGACTGGTTGACTGGTTGACTGGTTGACTGGTTGACTGGTTGACTGGTTGACTGGTTGCCTGGTTGACTCTCGCAGCACGAGACCATCAACCAGTCAACCAGTCAACCAGTCAACCAGTCACCACTGAATTCTTGTCGTTATCGTGGAAACTCAATCGGCAACTGCAGGTCGCTGACGCGCAGGGGGCGACCGGGCACGTCGTGGCAGGCGCGGCAGCGCGCCTCGTAGCTTTCACTGCCGCCCACGAGGATCACCGGGTCGTCGTAGCGGGCGGGACGGCCGTCGATCAGCCGCTGCGTGCGCGAGGCGGGCGCACCACAGACGACGCAGATGGCCTGCAGCTTGTCCACGCTCTCGGCCAGCGCCATAAGCATGGGCATGGGGCCGAATGGTTCGCCACGAAAGTCCTGATCGAGGCCGGCGGCAATCACGCGCTTGCCTGCGTCGGCCAGTGCATCGCACACGTTCACAATTTCTTCGTCAAAGAACTGCACTTCGTCAATCGCCACCACCTCGGTTTCGGGGAGCACGGCGGCCAGGAGCTCGCCCGCGTCGCTCACGGCAAAGACATGGTCCCAGGCAATGCCCGTGTGCGAGGCCACGCGGCGAATGCCGTAGCGGTGGTCGATAATAGGCTTGAAGACCTGCAGCCGCTTGCGCGCAATTTGGGCGCGGCGAATGCGGCGCAGCAATTCTTCGGTCTTGCCGCTGAACATCGAACCGCAGATGAGCTCAAGGTTGCCGTCGGGAACGATGTGGGGCATGGGGCCCTCCGCGTGGGTCAAGGATTTGTGGCTGAAGGTACTGCGGACTGAAAAGAAGCAGGGCAGAGACGCGAGGTCTCTGCCCTGGGTTTCGGCTCGTGAGCGGGTGATGCCGCGGGTTTACGCGGGCTGCTCGAGTTCGTACTTGGCGTAGACTTCGGCGGCGGCGGCGTCGGCGTTGCCACCACGGGCGCGCGCCTTGCGGGCAGCCTCGTCGGCTTCGCTGCGCACGCGCAGTTCAAGTTCGCGCCGGGCCGATTCGCTCTGGCGGCGCTCGAGGCGCTTCATGAAGCGCTCAACCTGGCCGGCGGTGTCGACAATGCGCTGCTCGCCCGTGTAGAAGGGGTGGCATGCGCTGCAAACGTCCGTGCGAATCTCGGGCTTGGTGCTGCCTGTTGTCCACGTGTTGCCGCACGAGCAAATGACGCGTGCGGTGGGATAGTACCTGGGGTGAATTTCTGCCTTCATGGTCTCTGCCCTTTGGTCCGGAAAACCGGGCCTACTGTTGCACCGGCGCGGCGGCAACTTCCACCGTTTGGCTGCGCGGGTAAACGCTGATCTGTTTCCGGTTCTTCTTGCCCCACTCGAAGGTAACCAACCCATCGATCTTGGCAAAAATGGTGTCGTCCCTGCCCAGGCCTACATTCTGGCCAGGGAGGAATTTGGTGCCGTGCTGGCGCACGATAATGCTGCCAGCGGGCACAAATTCGCCGCCGTAGGCCTTGATTCCCAGGCGTTGCGAGTTGGAATCGCGGCCATTGCGACTGGAACCGCCACCTTTTTTGTGAGCCATCGTGTAACCTCCTTAACGCATCAACCTGCCGCTTGCAGGCTTGTTGGTCTGTTATTCTACCCGTCGCTGCGAGACAATTCAGCGACGCCGCTTACCCTTCGATTGAGACAATCTCCAGGCGGCTGATGTGCTGGCGATGGCCCTTGCGCACGCGAATGCGCTTCTTGGGGCGGTACTTGAAAACCAGAATCTTCTTGCCCTTGTACTGGCCGGTGACCCTGGCTGTGACGGTTGCGCCTTCGACCACCGGCTGGCCAACGCGCACGTTGGCGCCATCGGCAACCAGCAGCACGTCGCTCAGCGTCAGCGTATCGCCGATGGCGCCGCTCAACTTCTCCACTTCCACGGTGTCACCAGGGGCCACGCGGTACTGCTTCCCACCTGTGCGAATGACTGCGTACATAGCTTCTGTCCTTGTGGACTGCGCCCGGCATGACACCGGGACCTTTTGGACCGCGCCCGGCGCAAGCCGGGGCTTCGGGAGCGGCTCTGCACCCCAAGGCGTGGGGCTGCAGAATTGATCTGCCTGTCGATGGGTCAATTTTGCGCAAAGGCAAGCCGGACCCATCCTTCTCGGGCAGCAATAGGAAAGTATACCGTGGGGTGGAGGCAAAGTCAAACCTGAGCGGGGGCTGGATGGATTGCACATGTAGAGTGGGCAGCCGGCGGCCGCAACACCGGTTCGTCTGCAGTTGTGGATACGAGAAACGCTATATGTTCCCATTGGAGACGTGACCAGCGATGCCGCACTCAATTGGCGTATATGCTTTGCACAAACGAATTGGAATGTACGCAAACATTGTGAGTTTACCTACCGAATGTTAGGTAGCTTGTGCTAGAATGCTTTTCGGCGTTCGTTTTGGGAACGCCACGGCGCAGGACTGTGGCTCAGCATTCGTTCAAGGGGTTGGCATGGCGCTTGACACAATCACGCAATCCGAAAGTCAGGCAGAACTGCATACTGCAGATGTGCACGACCCGCGCCAACGCGTGTTGGACGCCGCCGAGCGGCTCTTCATGGAGCGGGGATACAACGCGATTGCGCTGCGCGACATTGCCGACGCGCTGGGCATCAAGCAGGCGTCGCTTTACTACCACTTCCCGCAGGGCAAGGAAGAGCTTTACGTGGCGGTCGCCGAACGCGCCTTTGCTCGCCATTATGCGGGCATGGCTGCTGCGCTGAAAGGGCACGATGGGCTTGAGGCCAAGCTGAACGCGGTGGCGGCGTGGTTCGGCAGCCAGCCGCGCATGTGCCTCATGGGTATGGTGCACGCCGACCTGCCCGCGCTTCACCCAGACCATACGCAGTCGGTGACGGAGGCGGCCTTTCTGGGGCTCTTCCGCCCCTTGGTCGAGACCTTTGCGCAAGCGCAGGCGCAGGGCGAAATCGCGGCCGGCAATCCGCAAATGCTGGCAGGCGCCTTTCTCGCGTTGCTCGACGGCCTGGGCATTGGCGCCCGCATGAGCAAGGCGCAAAGTCGTCCCGAGATGGCATCCGAACTGATTGCACTTTTCCTGAACGGCGCACGGCCACGCCTTAACGCCGCCGCGCACACACTGTCAATGACCTCATAACGCTTGATTATTGGAAGGAGGAGGAACGCGTGGGCAAATCTCGACTTACTACCATCTTCTTTATCGTCTTTGTTGATATTCTCGGCTTCGGCCTCATTCTGCCGCTGCTGCCCTACTATGCCGAAACCTATGGCGCAAGCACCTGGGTGACAGGGCTGCTGGTCGCTTCCTATGCGGCCGCACAACTCATCGGCGCGCCGCTGCTTGGCCGCCTCTCCGACCGCATGGGCCGCCGTCCGGTACTCTTGCTCAGCATTGCCGGCACGGCGTTTGGCTTTCTCATCCTGGCCCTGGCCGAGCCCATCGGCGCGGCGCTGGGCGGCCTCTTCGGTGCGGCCGCGGCGGTTAACGGTTTTATCATCGGCATCATGTTCCTCAGCCGCATTCTGGACGGGCTGACCGGCGGCAATATCTCGGTGGCGCAGGCGTACATCACTGACGTGACCGACAAGGAGAGCCGCGCCAAAGGGTTGGGCCTGCTGGGCGCTGCTTTCGGCTTTGGCTTCATCATTGGCCCGGCAACAGGCGGCTTATTGAGCACTTGGGGCTACGCGGTGCCAGCCTATGCGGCGGCGGCGCTGGCGACACTCAATCTGATTGCAGTCTACCTCTTCCTGCCCGAATCGCTGACCGACGCGCGCCGCGCCGAGATTGCCGCCAAGCCGCGCCCCGAAATCAGCCTCAACGCCCTGCTGACTGCATTCAAGCGGCCGCGCGTCGGCCCCATCCTGCACACGCGCTTCTTTTACGGACTGGCCTTTGCCATGTTCACGTCTATCTTCAGCCTCTATGCTGCAGGTGGGCCGCTTTTCCTCTCTCCGCAGAGTACGGGCTTTGTGCTGGCCTATGTGGGCGTGCTTTCCGCGATTGTGCAGGGTTTTGCCATTGGCAAAATGGTCAAGCGCTACCCCGAAGTGACGTTGATGCTCTCGTCCGCCGTAGCCATGGTGGTGGGCTTCTTCCTGTGGGGCCTGGTGCCGAATGTGCTCCTGCTGCTGATCGCGCTGCTGCCTCTCTCCGTGGGCGGCGGCGTGATGAACACAATCCTGAGCAGCGTGCTGACCAAGGCCGTGCCCGGTGAGGAAGTAGGCGGTACCCTGGGGCTCGCCACCTCTGTCGAAAGCTCGACGCGTGTGATTGCGCCTGCGCTGGGCGGATTCCTGCTGGGACAGTTCGGGATTTGGGGGCCGGCGCTCTTTTCCGGGCTGCTGATGCTCTGGGTGAGCACGTTTATTTGGCGGCGCTTTGTGGTGAACCCCGATCCGCCGCTGGATGAGGGTGTGCCGGCCGCGGCAATGGCTGCGGTTGCGACGCCCAGTCACTAATGCAATGTGCCGCCAGGTTGTCGTGGCGACGCTCATTGCCGAAACAATTCGACGATATTCATAAGCCGCTGCCATGAGACGCTTGTGAACCTGTGAGGCGCATAACGAACGCCGCCGACACATCTATACACACCAACCATTCTGAGGGTGCTGCATGAAACGCTTGTTTACCATTCTGGGGATCACACTTGTCGTTGTGCTGGCGGCGGGGGGAGGCTGGTACCTCTTCGGCGGCGGCGCAGATGCCGACGCTGCGCTGACGCAAGCGGCCACGCCCAGCGACGGCGCAGCACGCACTGACAGCGGCCTCGTCGGCGTTGACGCACCAGTGGCGCTCAACGCTATCGTGGCCGACGCCAAGGTCGTCCCTGTGCAGGAGGCCACGCTGAGTCTTTCTGCGGGCGGCGTTGTCGCCGAAGTACTCGTCGGCGAGGGGGAGCAGGTGCAGGCCGGCGACCTCATCCTGCGCCTCTCCGCCGCGCAGCAGCAGGTGAGCGTGACGCAGGCCCAGGCGCAACTGCAGCGCGCGCAGGCTGCCCTGGCCGAGCTAACAGCGGGCGCACGCACACAAGAGATTGCCGGGGCACAGGCAGTTGTGGATGCCGCCGCCGCCCGCCTTGGTCGATTGCAGGTCGGCGCGGGTCCCGGCGAACTGGCGCAGGCAGAGGCGGCCCTCTCCGCCTCCAGCGCGTCACTCGCCAAGCTGTATGAGGGCGCTGACGCCAGCGCCATCATCGCCGCTCGCGCTGACCTTTTCAATGCGCAGGCCGCGCTGACACAGGCGCAGCGCGCATATGACCTGGTCAAATCCGACAGCGAAATTGGCGCGCTGCCCCAGTCGGCGGCATTGCAGACTGCTACAAACAACTTTGAGGCGGCGCAAGCGCGTTTTGACCTGCTCAACGCCCCCCCCAGCAGCGCCGACGTGGCGCGCGCCAGCGCCGATGTCCAGCGCCAGAACGCCAGCCTCGACACGCTGCGCAATACGCTGCCGTCGGACATTGCTTCGGCCGAAGCGGACCTGGCTTCCGCACAAGCGCAGCTTGACCTGCTGCTGGCTGGTGCGCGCCCGGAGCAGATTGCCATGGCCGAGGCCGACGTTGCTGCTGCCACAGCGCAACTTCAGCAGACGCTTGTGGCCCTGGCCGATACGGAACTGCACGCCCCGTTTGCGGGCACGGTGGCGGAGATCGCCGTCAGCGTGGGCGAGCAGGTGAATCCAGGCGCGCCGATTGCCACCCTTGCCGACCTGGCCACGTGGCAGATCGAGACCTCCGACCTCACGGAACTCGACGTCGTGCGCGTCCAACCCGGGACGCCTGTCAAACTCACCTTTGATGCGCTGCCGGGGGTGACGCTCGATGGCGTTGTCAGCCTCATTCGCCCGCGCGGTGGCGACAACCGCGGAGACGTCGTCTACACTGCCGTGATTGAGCCTCTCGCGAATGACCCGCGCCTGCTTTGGAATATGACGGCTGTCGCAACAATGGAATAGCTTGCGGGCGCAAGGCGCGCCTAGAGACTGGATACACTAACGATGTCATTCTTCCTGGCGATCAAAGAAGTGCTGCACAACAAGGGGCGCTTTCTGCTCATTGCGCTGATCGTGGCGCTGATCACCACGCTTGTGCTCTTCATTGCCGCACTGGCTGAGGGGCTGGGCAGCGGCCAGCGCGAGTATATCGAGAAGCTTGATGGCGAACTGATTGCCTTTCAGGACACGGCCAGCCTCAACTCCGCCGCCAGCCGCATTGGGCGCTCCTCGGTGACGGCCATCCAGCGCGTTGAAGGGGTGGTCGACGTGGGGCAAGTCGCCACGGCCTCGGGCACGCTGGTGTTGCCTGAGGATCCGGCGGGGCTGGATGTGGCGCTGATTGGTGTAGAAGCGGGGCGACCGGGCGAGCCCACCGTGCTTGAAGGCGTACAATTGGCGCGCGATCGCGGCGATGAGGTGATTATAGACGCCGGTGTGGCCGAGCGCGCCAAGATCAAGTTGGGTGACGAGATCGTCATCAAGACAACGCAGGGAACGAAGGACGAGACCTTCGCGCTGCGTGTGACGGGGATCACCGACAAGCAGGGCTTTGCGCTCCAGCCCTCGGTTATCTTGCCCATTCTGACATGGGAGAAGGTGCGCCCGCAGGCGGCCGGCGTCGTCAACGAGGGCGAGTTGATCTCCAACGTGGCGGTCATCAAGCTGGAGCGGCCGCGCGACTGGAAAGGCATGGCGCAACAAATCGAATCCGAGGTGGGCAGGCTTGAGGTGGTGGACCGCAAGACCGCCTACGAGAACTCGCCGGGCTACTCGGCGCAGATGAGCACACTGAACACCATGCAGTACTTCACGCTCTTCATCGGCATCCTGGTGATTGGCGGCTTCTTCCAGATTCAGACGCTGCAAAAGGTGGCGCAGATTGGCATGCTCAAGGCGATTGGCGCAACCAACCGCACCGTGGGCTGGGCGGCAGTGCTGCAGATTGTCACGATCAACGCAGTTGGCGTGGGCATTGGCGCAGTAGGCACGGTTGCGCTGATTGCGGCCTTTCCGGCAGGGATTCCCATCGTTCTGACGGGGCAAGCGGTGCTCCTCGCGGTGAGCCTGCTGCTGCTGATTGGGCCGCTGGGTGGGCTGGCTTCGGTCTTTGCGCTGCTGCGGATTGAGCCGCTGCGCGCGCTGGGCTTGGCGCAGTAGACGCGGCGCGATGTTTCAGAGATGCAAAGGTACGCAAAGAGAAGCAGATGTCATGAGCGAAGCATTGCAGGCAATTGATGTGTTGAAGACCTATGAGCTGGACAACACGACCATCCGCGCGGTGGACCATGTGTCGCTCTCTGTCCATGATGGCGAATTCGTGGCGCTGGTGGGTCCCAGCGGCTCGGGCAAGACGACCATGCTCGCGATGCTGGCAGGGCTGCTGCGCCCCACGGACGGCTCCATCCGCATTGCAGGGCAGGAATTGGGCGCGATGAGCGAGCGCCGCCGCACGTCTTTCCGCGGCAGCAACATTGGCTTCTCGTTTCAATCCAACAACCTGGTGCCCTACCTGAACGCGCAGGAGAATGTGGAGTTGATGCTGCGCCTCAACGGCAAGCTCGACCGCAAGGGCAGGCAGCGCGCCGTAGACCTGCTGGCGCGCCTGGGGCTGGGTGAGCGTCTCCACAATTACCCTGGACAGCTCTCGGGTGGGCAGCAGCAGCGTGTAGCGATCGCGCGCGCGCTGATTCACGAGCCGAGCGTGGTGCTGGCCGACGAGCCCACTGCCAGCCTCGATACAGAGCGCGCCAATCAGGTGGTATCCACCTTCGCCGAATTGATCCACGAGCAGAACCGGGCGGGGATTATGGTGACCCATGACCTGCGCATGTGCCGCTACGTGGACCGCGTGGTGCGCATGCAGGACGGCCACATCAGCGAGATCATTACTGATCCCGTCGCCATCGAGGCGCTGGCCGACATTGAGCACTAAGCCGAGTTCAGGGTGATAAGCAAATCTCAACGCAAGGGCGCAAGGTGCGGAAGGGCGCAAAGAACGACAAGAGCAGGAAAAGCACGTGCGTGCGCGCGATTCAGCACGCACGCACGTGCCAATTGGTTGGGCTTGTGCAGGCCCTTGCTTTTCCTTGCGCCCTCCCGTCCCTTGCGCCCTTGCGTTGAGAACGCCGCTTTCACGATGAACTCGGCTCAGTTGAACTCGTCGGCGGCGCGTTCGCCAATCGAGCGGCCGTCTTGCGTGCGCGCGCTAGGGGGCGCTGTGGCGGCCTGTGGCTGGCGCGGCAGCAGCGCG
>CAYRVP010000071.1:0-20270 GCA_964427845.1 uncultured Caldilineaceae bacterium | reverse complement strand
ACCCAGGCGGCCAAACTCCACCTGATGACGGGCGGCCAGGCCAAGGTGCCATGGGTGCTGCGCATGCCCCAGGGCGGCGGCGCGGGCAAGAGCATTGCCGCCCAGCACTCGCAAAGTCTCGAGGTCTGGTTTGCGCACATTCCCGGCCTCAAGGTCGTGCTGCCATCAACCCCCTACGACGCCAAGGGTTTGATGAAGGCGGCCATCCGCGATGACAACCCGGTCATCTTCCTCGAGCAGAAGTTCCTCTACTCCTTCAAGAATGCAGTGCCCACGGCGGATTACGTGCTGCCACTGGGCCAGTGCGACATCAAACGTGCGGGCAAGGATGTGACGATTGTGGCCTCCGGGCTGATGGTCTGGTATGCCATGCTCGCCGCAAAGACAGTCGAGCCGGAAGGCATTGATGTGGAGGTTGTCGACGTACGCACAATCAGCCCGCTCGACAGGGCCACAATTGGCAAGTCGGCGCGCAAGACCGGCCGCGTGATTGTGGCTGCCGAGGCCTGCCGCACTTATGGGCCCACGGGCGAGTGGGGCATGGTTGCGGTCGAAGAGGCCTTCGAGTACCTGCGCGCACCCGTCAAACGCATTACCGGGCGCGACACGCCCATTCCCTTTGCCGACAGCATCGAAAAGGGTGTGTGGCCGGAGACCGACGACTTCATCGCCGGCATCCACGAAATCATGGCATGGTAGCGAACGACCTATTTGCAGAAATGAAGCAGAAGCGACAGAACGAGGCGGGCGGATTGCGTTTCATGTCGTTTCCCGTTGTTCCCGCCTTTGTTGCACACGGTACGTCCAGCCCGGCCGAAAGATGAGGAGCCATGGCGGTTGAGTTCTACATCCACAAGATGTCCGAGCACATGGATGAAGCCGAGATTATCCAGTGGCTCGCCAACGAAGGCGAGTCAGTGCGCGAGCACCAGCCGATCATCGAGGTGATGACCGACAAGTTCACGGTGGAGGTCGAAGCGCCACGTGATGGCATTCTGGCCGGCATTCGCCCCGGCTGTGTCGTGGGCGCACTTGTGCCTGTGGGCGAGCCAATCGCATGGATCGTGCAGCCGGGCGAGGTGGCCCCGGCGCTGCCCCCCTTCGGTGGGCATGCAGCGCCGGCCGCAGCCCTGGTTGCCGACGAATTGGCAGCGGGCAACGGCAGCGCAACAGCTGCCCAGCCGCAAGCAGAGGGTCACGTCAAGTCCACGCCCGTTGCGCGCCGCATGGCCAGGGACTTGGGTGTGGACATCGAGACGCTCGCCGGCAGCGGGCCGGGCGGGCGCGTGGTCGAGGCTGACGTGCGCGCTGCAGCTGGCGTTAGCGCCGCAGCGGCAGCGCAGCCATCCATGCCCGCAGCCGTTGCCCCATCCGAGCGCGCCCCCGCCGCACCGGTTATGCCCTCCGATCCGTCGCCCGTGACCCCTCCCGCGGGCGGCGCGACCTGGCGCTGGCAGGAGCTGACCCCCATGCAGCGCGTCACCGGCGAGCGCATGCGCGAGAGCGTGGTCACGGCGCCGCAGTTTGCGCTGGAGTTGAGCGCCGACGCCACCAACCTGCTCTGGCTGCGCGACGCACTGGACAACAAAGTCACGCTTGAGGCCAAGGCGCGCCTCTCGCTCACCGGCCTGCTCACCAAGTTGGTCGCCTCGGTGCTGGCCCGTCACCCACGCGCCAATGCCCAGTTTGCCGAGGGCAAGGTCAAGCTTCTGAATAACATCAACGTGGGCGTAGCCGTCGGCACGGAACAGGGGCTGGTCGTGCCCGTGGTTCGGCAAGCAGATCAAAAGTCGCTTGCTGCGGTTACTGCACTGCTGGCCAGTTACCAGGAGAAGGCGCGCACAATGCGCTTTGCCGCCGACGACCTGGGCGAGGGCACCTTCACCCTCTCCAACCTGGGTATGTTCGGCATCGAACGCTTTGCCGCCATCATCAACCCGCCGCAGAGCGCGATTTTGGCAGTGGGCGCCGTCGTCAAGCAGCCGGTGGCGCTGACCGACGGCACGGTGGGCGTGCGCCCGCGCATGAGCCTGACGCTGACCGTGGACCACCGCGTAATGGATGGCGTGCAGGGCGCGCGTTTCCTGGCTGATCTGAAGGCGGCAATCGAGTCACCTTACTTTATTATCTAGCTTTTCGCTAAATAGTCGTAACCAAAAAGCTAAAGGTCGTAATCCATGCAGCTTGCGGACAAGGTGGCCATTATTACGGGGGGCGGGTCGGGCATTGGCCAGGCCGCAGCCATTCTGTTCGCCCGTGAAGGCGCTGGCGTGGTAGTCGTCGATTACGACGCGGCAGGCGCGGCGGCAACGGTTGACGCAATCATCAGCGCCGGTGGGCGCGCGTTGGCCGTGCAGGCCAACGTGGCCGAACCGGCGCAGGTGGAGGTGGCCGTGCGCGCGGCCGTGACTGCCTTTGGCGGCGTCGACATTCTCTTTAACAACGCGGCCGTGCTCGTTTTCGGCAACATCGAGGAGACCTCGCCCGCCGAATGGCAGCGCGTGATGGATGTCAACATCAACGGCGTCTACCACTGCAGTCGTGCCGTCCTCCCGGCCATGCGCGCACGCGGCGGCGGCGCCATCATCAACATGTCCTCGTCCACGGGCGCGCACGATGGCAACGCCAATGCCGCGGCCTATGTCACCTCCAAGGGTGCAGTGACGCTCCTCACTCGCTGCATGGCCATCGACTTTGCCGCCGACCATATACGCGTCAACGCGATTGCACCCGGGCCGACCGACACGCCCATGCTGCGCAAAATCATGACGCAGGAGGAGATGGATGCCTTTGCCGCCACCTTGCCGGCGCAGCGGCTGGGCAAACCCGCCGAGATTGCCGCCGCCGCGCTCTTTCTCGCATCGGACGCCGCCTCATTTGTCACGGGCGCAGTGCTGGCCGTTGACGGTGGCCAGACTGCACAGGTGTAGCACTTGAATTGCGACACGAAGGCAAAAAACTAAAGACAATAACAATTGCAGGCGTCGCCTGATTTCCGACTGTTGCGCAATTTCTGCCATTTGCATTGCATTTTCAGCGAGGTTCGTTTTCATCTTGGTTGCTCGTGATTTTCTTGTCCTTGTGTTCCTCTGCATCTTTGCGCCTTTGCGTCGTAGGTAATCCCTTTGTGTCGTAGGCAATCCCCAGGGTGGCGCCCAATGAGCACAGATGTCATGTTCCAGAACGTTGGCACGAAGGACAACCTGGTGGACCGCGTTGTGGCGACCATCCAGAATCTGATTCTCGACGGCCAGTTGCAGCCGGGTATGCGTCTGCCCCCCGAACGCGACTTTGCCGAACGTTTGGGTGTGAGCCGCACCGTGCTGCGCGAGGCGGTGCGCATCCTCGTCACCAAGGGTTTGCTCGAGACGCGCCACGGTGTGGGCACCGTTGTGCGCCAGTTGAGCAGCGACCAGTTTCTCGAGCCGTTGACGCTGCTCCTGCGCTCCTACGACCTTTCCATCGATCAGCTATACGAAGTGCGCTCGATTCTCGAAGTGGGCATTGTGCGCATGGCTGCGGCCAACGCCACACCCGACGATAGGACCGACCTGCGGCGCATTGTGGATGCCATGGAAAATGCAATCAATGAAGTCGCGCGCTTCATTGCGCTGGACGACGAATTCCACCTCCGCCTGGCGGCCGCCGCACACAACCCATTGCTCGAGCTGTTGGCGCAAACCATTGGCGCCATCATGCATGAGGTGCGCATGCAGGTGCACAAATACACGCGCATCTACAATCTGGCCGTGCCCGACCACCGCGAGATTCTCGCGGCGCTTGCTGCGCAGGATGCGGCGGCTGCCGCCGACGCGATGCAAAAGCATCTGGACAACGCCCGGCGCTTCCAGGAAGAGTACATTGCGCTCGAGCTGGCGGCTGGGCGCGGCACCAGCCGGCGGACTGCTTCCGCCCCTACGGCTTCAACCTGATCGTGCAATCGGTGCGTTTGCACCCGTCCACGCATTGCTCCCAGCCCTCCCCATTCCAAACCGAGCAGGAGTCCCTATGGCGAACTTGCGTTGTGCAATTCTGGGCACGGGTTTCTGGTCTCTCTACCAGATTCCCGCCTGGCATGAAGTGGGCGGCGTGGACATTGGCGCCTGCTGGAACCGGACAATGTCGCGCGCCGAGAGCGTGGCGCAGCGTTTCGGTATCCCCAAGGTCTACGCCGACGTGGAAGAGCTCTTTCAGAAAGAACAGCTTGACTTCGTGGATATCATCACCGAGGTGCCCGCGCACCAGCCGCTGGTGAACCTGGCCGCAAAGTACAAGGTGCCCGTCATCTGCCAGAAGCCGCTGGCGCCCGACTATGCCACCGCCAAACAGATGGTGGAGGTATGCAAGGAGGCGGGCATCCCCTTCTACGTGCACGAGAACTACCGCTGGTGCTACCCCACGCGCCAACTCAAACGGCTGGTGGACGAGGGGCACATCGGGCGCCTCTTCCGCGGGCGCTTTGCCTTTGTGCACTACCTCGGGGATGATCTGTGGGCGAACCAACCGCTGCTTGCCAAGCTCGACAACCTGATTTTGGCCGACCAGGGGAGCCATCAATTTGACCTCGCGCGCTTCTTTTTTGGCGACTTTGAGACGATCTATGCGCAAAAACTGCGCGTGCGCGAGAACATCGTGGGCGAGGATGTGGCGACAGCCGTGCTTACCAAGCCGGGCGCCATCGTCAACTGCGAATTCTCGTTCTCCACGCGCACCGAATGGGACCGCTTCCCCGACGAGCTCATCTACCTCGAGGGCAGCGAGGGCTCCCTGTCGCTCAACGCCGACCACTGGATTTCCATTACCACGGCGCAGGGCACGCTCAAGAACCGCTACGCACCGCCCGCCTACACATGGTGCCACCCCGACTATCTGGTCAACCACTCGAGCATGGTGCCGATTCATCAGGACTTCCTGCGTGGCCTGCGCGGTGAGGGCACACCCGAAAACACGGGCGAGGACAACCTCAAGACGATGGAACTGGTCTACCGCGCCTATGTGTCGACGCGACTCAACCAGGTGATCAATCTGCGCGAGTACGCGCGCATGGAGGACAAGAAGGAAGAGAAGACAGCCAAAAGCATGCAATGGGGCTGACGCACTGTCAGAACTGCACCAGGAATCTTGTGCATTGTCTCTGCTATCTCAATGCTTTGTCCGCGTAGACCGTGTACCGCAGCAGCAGGAAATGGAGTGAACCATGAAAGCGCTCATGAAAGTGCGGCCCGAGCCGGGGCTGGAGATGGTTGACATCCCCCAGCCGCAAATTGCGCACGCCGAAGACGTGCTCTTCAAGGTGGAATACTGCGCCATTTGCGTGGGCGAGACAAAGGTCTACGACTGGAATGCTTGGGCGGCCTCCGATACAACGATCGTCCTCCCCACTGTGCTGGGTCACGAAGCCTCTGGCATCGTCGTGGAGGTGGGACCCTCTGTGACGCAGTTCAAGCCGGGCGACCGCATTGTCAACGACCCGCTGATCTACTGCGGCCACTGCCGGCAGTGCCGCGAGGGCTTCACCAACATGTGCGAGTCGCGCGAGATCTATGGCAAGCGGCGCGGCGCCTTTGCCGAGTACGCCGTCCTGCCCGAGCGTGTCCTCTGCCATCTACCCGACTCCCTTAGCCTGGAGGAGGGCGCCATCCTCGAAAACCTGGGCATCGCCGTGCACGCCTGCGAGATTGAGGCGCACGATCCCGGCGACTGGGCTGTCATTATCGGTGCAGGCCCCATCGGCATCCTCGCTGCGCAAACACTGGTGGCGTGGGGCGTCAACACCATCATCACCGATCTTTCGCAGACGCGGCTTGACTTTGCCCGCGACCACACGGGCGCCATACCCACCAACGTGCGCGACATGGACCCAGTGCAAGCCGTACTCGAGTACACCAAGGGAAAAGGGGCCGATTTCGTGATCGAGATGGCTGCCACGCAGAAGGCGATGGAGAACGCATTCGACATGGTGCGCATCCGCGGCACCATCGTCACGATTGGCACCTTCAATGACCCTGTCACATTCAACCCCTTCTTCAAGATGACACGGCGCGAAGTCAAGCTGCAGTCGGTCATGGGACGCAATTGGGAAACGTGGCGGCGCATGGTGCAGTTGGTTGAGTCAGGCAAGCTCGACCTCAAATCAATGGTCAGCCGGGTTCTGCCGCTGGAAGAGTATGCATGCGGCTTTGACCTTGTGAAGGGCCATGATGTGCAGAAGGTGCTGCTGCGCCCTTAGCGGGCGCGCCGGCAGACGACAAGAACCCCGGCCTTTGCGCCGGAAGGAGACAATTGTGAACGAATACGGCACGGCGCGCGCGTTGCTGCGTCAGTTCAAGGGCGATACATATGTCTACGGCATCGGCGTGCTGCCCCAGGTTGGGGGGATAGTGGCCGCGCAGGGCAAGCGCGCGGTGCTCGTGCGCAACAGCTTTCCGGGCGGCGACGCGTACCTCGCAACCATCCGCAGTGCGCTTGCCGATGCGGGCGTGGCGCTTGTGGCCGAGGTTGAGGGCGCCGCGCCCAACGCGCCGCGCGAGGACCTCGCCCGTATCACCCAGACAATTGTGGACAATTCTCCCGATGTGCTCGTCTCCTTTGGCGGCGGCAGCACAATCGATTGCGTCAAAGCTGCCGAGGTGCTGCGCACGCTGGGCGGCGACATTGAGGAGTATTTCGGCACCGGTCTCGTTACGAGGAAGCTGCAGGAAACGGGCAAGCAATTGACCCCCCACGTGGCTATCCAGACGGCTTCAAGTTCGGGCGCGCAACTCACCAAATACGCCAACATCACCGACGTGGCCTCGGGGCAGAAGAAGTTGATTGTGGACATGGCGATCGTGCCGCAGCGCCCCATGTACGACTACGCGGTCTCCTTCGATGCGCCCGCCTCACTCACGACCGATGGCGCAATCGACGGCATCGCCCACTGCCTCGAGGTGCTCTTCTCGGCCGTGGGCAAGCCCGAATATCCGCTGGCGCTCGAAATTGCCGACGCGGGCATTCGCCTTGTCGTCAACAATCTGCCGCGCGTGCTTGCCGAGCCGCACCACGCCGAGGGTCGCGAGGCGCTGGGGCTGGCCACCGACCTGGGCGGCTACGCCATCATGGTGGGCGGCACCAGCGGCGCGCATCTCACGAGCTTCTCTCTTGTCGACGTGATGAGCCACGGCCGCGCGTGCGGCATGTTGAACCCCTACTACACGGTCTTCTTTGCGCCCGCTGTGGAGGAGCCGCTGCGCATCATCGGCAAGATCTTCGCCGACGCCGGCTACACCAGCGCCAACCTCGATGCGCTCAACGGGCGCGCACTGGGCATTGCCGCGGCCGAAGCCATGATCGCCTTCGAGCAGAAGGTGGGCAACCCATGGCGGCTTCAGGATGTGTCCACCTTTACCGATGCGCACATTGCGCGCGCGCTGGCGGCGGCCAAGAACCCGCAGCTCAAAATGAAGCTGGAGAACATGCCCGTCCCGCTCACTGCCGAGATGGTGGACGACTACATGGGCCCGATTCTCGAGGCAGCGAAGACGGGTGACCTGAGCCTGATCCGCAACGTCGCGTAAGAAGAGACAGGCGACACGGAGGCAAAGAGGGCACAGAGGAACACAGACACGTGCAATTGCAACAGCATTGTCAATTACCACTTACCACTTACCATTTATCTGTCACCAACTTTCAGTCAACGAGTCAACCAGTCATCCATGCAAATCCACCTCGCGTACGGAAAAGAAGGCCTCGAACTGGAACTGCCCGACACGCTCAATGTGACGGTCATCGAGCCGCGCTTTGTGGAAGGGCTGGTTGACGAAGCCGGGGCGCTGCGTGACGCCCTGCGCGCACCCATCGGCGCGCCGCCACTGCGCGAGGTGGTCAAGCAGGGCGATCGTGTCGGCATTGTGTTTAGCGACATCACGCGCGCCACGCCCCACGGGTTGATTCTGCCTGCGGTGCTTGCCGAGCTCGCGCACATCCCTCCCGAGCAGATTACGCTCTTCTGCGCGCTGGGCACACACCGCCCCAATACCACAGACGAGTTGCGCACCATGTTTGCCATGAGCGGCACACCCGAAATCGCCGAGCGCCTGCTCTCCACCTACCGCATCGTGCAGAATGACTCGTTTGACGCCGAGACGCAGGTCAAGATCGGCGAAACCTCACGCGGCCACGAGTTGTGGCTCAACAAGGAGGTGGCCGCGTGCGATGTCAAGGTGCTCACGGGCTTCATTGAGCCGCACTTTTTTGCCGGTTTCTCGGGCGGAGGCAAGGCGCTCATGCCCGGCATGGCAGGGCTGCGCACGGTGCTTGGCAATCATGATGCAGGTAACATCGGCAGCCCTCATGCCACCTGGGGCATTACCCGCGGCAACCCCATTTGGGAAGAGGTGATGGAAGCCGCCGACATGATTGGCGGCGCGTTCCTCGTCAATGTGGCGCTCAACAAACACAAGCAGATCACAGGCGTCTTTGCGGGCGAACTGCACCAGGCGCACGCGGCCGGCTGCGCATTTGTGCAGGAGACCGCCATGGCCCCTGTGCCCGATGCCTTCGACATCGTCGTTACCACCAACTCGGGCTACCCTCTTGACCTCAACCTCTACCAGGCAGTCAAGGGCATGAGCGCTGCCGCCAAGGTGGTGAAAGAGGGCGGCATGATCCTTTGCGCGGCCGAATGCTGGGACGGCATTCCCGAGCATGGCCTCTACGGCCAGTTGCTGCGCGAGGCTGAAAGCCCCCAGGCGCTGCTCGACCGCATCTTGACGCCCGGCTTCCTGATGCAGGACCAGTGGCAGGCGCAGATCCAGGCACAAATCCAGTTGCGGGCCGATGTCCACCTATTCGCCGAGGGATTGAGCGACGAGCAGATTGTGCAGTCGCTGCTGACGCCTTGCCGCGACATTGCTGCGACGATCATCGAACGCGCGGCAGCCGTGGGGCCGCAATGCACGATCTGTGTGTTGCCCGAAGGTCCACAGACGATTCCATATGTGGCTGAAGCGTAGGGGGCTACGCTCGCCTGGTCTCCGGCCCGTGGCCGGCGCATGCAAGTTCCATAACCCGTTTGTGCGGGTCGAAACGAAAGGCAGTGCGTATGCACTATCACACCGAAGCACTCATCAAGGATTTGTCGCTGCGCGCACAACAATACCGCGTGCATGTGCTGAAAATGGTCTACAGCGCGCAGACCGGCCACATCGGCGGGGCCTTTTCGGCGGCCGAAATCCTCACCGGTCTCTACTTTCACCACCTGCATGTGAAACCCGACGATCCCCGCTGGCCGGATCGCGACCGGCTCATCTTCTCCAAAGGACACGCCTGCGCCATGCTTTACACCTGCCTGGCGCACAGGGGTTTCTTCCCCGTGGACGAGTTGATGACCTTTCGCCAGCTTGATAGCCGCCTGCAGGGCCACCCCGATCGCGCCAAGACGCCTGGCGTCGAGGTCTGCGCGGGGCCGCTGGGCCATGGCGTGGCGATTGGGGTGGGTATGGCGCTGGCGCAGCGCGCGCGCGTGGCAGGACTCAAGCCATCGTCGCAGAGTGCGCCGTCGGCCCGCGCATCCGTGGGCCGCACCTACGTCGTGCTGGGCGACGGTGAGATCAATGCCGGCGTGGTGTGGGAAGGCGCGCTGGCTGCGGCCAAATTCCACCTGGGCAACCTCACGGCGATTCTCGACTACAACGGTATCCAGCAGACCGGCGCCACCGCCGACGTGCTGTCCACAGAACCAATTGCCGACAAGTGGGAGGCCTTCGGCTGGCACGTCCAGGAGATTGACGGCCACAACATGGCCGAAGTGCTGGGCGCGCTCGACAGGGCAGACGAGGTTCACGCCCGGCCCAGCATCATCATTGCGCGCACCACCAAGGGCAAGGGTGTGGGCTTCATGGAGTATGACAACCGCTGGCACGGCGCGCCGCCCAATCAGCAGCAATTCGAGGCCGCACTGGCCGAACTTGAGGAGGGGATGCACGCATGGCTCAACTAATCAGCATGCGCAAGGCCTATGGCCAGGCGCTCGTGCGTCTTGGCGAAACGCACCCGGACGTGGTGGTGCTCAGCGCCGACGTCTCCAATTCGGACCACTCGTTCATGTTCGAGGATGCCTATCCCGAGCGCTTCTTCAACGTGGGCATCGCCGAGCAGTCGCTGGTGGATGTCTCGGTGGGGCTGGCCTACAGCGGCAAGATTCCCTTTGCCAATACCTTCGCCTTCCTCTTCGAGACGCGCGCACTGGAAATGGTGCGCACCCACCTCTGTTATGGCGAGGCGAATGTCAAGTTGATGGGCGCCTATGCGGGCCTGTCGGACTCGTTCGATGGCCCCACGCACCACTCGATTACCGACGTGGCGATCATGCGCGCCCTGCCTGGGATGACCATTGTCGTGCCTGCCGACGGTGCGGCGATTGATTCGCTGCTGCCCCAGGTGGCCGATTGGCAGGGACCGGTCTACTTCCGCCTCAGCCGCAACGAAGTACCCGTGATCTACGATGCCGCATACGCGCCGGTCATCGGCAAGGCGCACACGCTGCGCGACGGTGACGCCGTGACGATATTCGCCAACGGCATCATGCTCTCGCGCAGCCTCGCCGCTGCAGAGAGCCTGGCGGCCAATGGCGTGGCGGCCCGAGTCGTGGAAATCCACACCGTCAAGCCGCTGGACGAAGCAACGGTGATTCGCTGCGCGCAGGAGACAGGCGCCGTTGTGACAGCCGAAGAGCACACTGTCATCGGCGGGCTGGGCGGGGCCGTCGCAGAAGTGCTGGCCGAGAACGCGCCCACACCCATGCGTCGCGTCGGCCTTGCCGACCGCTTTGCGGAGACGGGTCCCTACGAGGCGCTGCTCGACCGCTACGGCATGGCCGTAAACGACATCGTGAGTGCGGCCAAAGCCGTCATTGCAATGAAAACGCGCATGCCGGCGTAACAGCAACTTCTCAACGCAAAGACGCAAAGGCTGCAAAGACACGCAAAGAAAAAGCAAAAACAACGCAAGCCAAGTCAACCAGTCAACCAGTCAACTAATCATGCTCCCACTCTCCCTCACCCTCACATCCGACGACGTGCCCGGCCGCGTGGCCGTGGCGCTGCTTGCGGGCAGCCTGGAGGAGAAGCTACGCAGGGCTGCCGCGCTGGGCTATGACGGCGTCGAACTCATGGTGCTGGAGCCGCAGCGCGTGGACAGCGTGGGTTTGTCCGCACTGCTTGCGCACCTGGGGCTGCGTGTGGCCGCCATTGCCTCGGGCGCGCAATCGTCGAAAGCGCGCCTCACCTTGTTGGCGGATGACCCCGCCGTAGCGCTGGCCGCTTACGAGCGCCTGGAGGCACTGATTGACCTGGCCGCTGCGCTGGGCGCGCCCGTCGTCACCGTAGGCAGCTTCCGCGGTCGCGCCGCCGTGAGTGGATCACAAATCGAGGCGCACGATGCGCTTGCCGCCGCGCTCGACAGCGCTGCAGCCTACGCTGCGCCCCTGGGCGTGCGACTCGCCCTCGAGCCGCTCAATCGCTACGAGAGCGACATCCTCATCAACGTGGAGGAGACGCTGGCTTTCTGCATGCGCGTGGGGGCCGCCAACCTGGGCGTGCTCTTCGACACCTTCCACGCCAACATCGAGGAGGCGAGTTACGAGGGGTCGCTGCACGCCGCCATGGAGGCCGGTCGCCTCTTCCACGTTCATCTGGGCGACAGCAATCGCCTGCCGCCCGGGCAGGGGCACATTCCCTTTGCGGCCATTGTGCAGATGCTCGCGACAAACCACTACGCAGGCTGGTTAAGCGCCGAGCTTTTCCCCCTGCCCACGCCCGATGCCGCCGCTGAAGCAACCATTCGACACATGCGCGCGCTCTTGCACGCACCTGTGCCCAAACCCGTGCAGCAAAGCAAGGAGAGCAGAGCATGAAATTGGGAATTGGCACCTACTGCTATATGTGGGCGATCGGCTTCAAGTTCGGCGACAGGGAGGCGCGGCCGCCGCACCCCATGACCGCCATGGGGCTGATGGAGCGAGCCCATGATCTGGGCGTGCACCTCGTGCAGTATGGGCCCAACCTGCCGCTCGACGCCTTGAGCGAGGCGGAAATGGATGCGCTGATGGCGCGCGCCAAGGAGTGGGACGTGGAGGTTGAGGTCGGTACGCGCGGCCTCGACACCGATCACTTGCTGCGACAAATCGCCATCTGCAAGCGCACCGGCAGCAAACTCATCCGCACCATTCCCGAAATTGGCGGCAAGCCGGTCGACGCGAGCGCAATTCCGCCCTACCTCCAGGCGATTCTGCCCAGCCTGGAAAAGGCAGGCGTCAAACTAGGGCTGGAGAACGGCAAGATTCCGGCACGCGACCTGGCAGGCGCGCTCGACGCGGTGCCCAGCCCGCAGCTTGGCGTGGTGCTCGACATGGTCAACTCGCTGACCGTACCCGAAGGCTGGCGCGAGGTGACCGAGGTGCTGGCCCCCTACACCATCTGCCTGCATCACAAGGAGTTCGTGGTGCAACGCGTTTGGTACATGATGGGCTTCACGGTGACGGGGGCCATTGCGGGGCAGGGTCAGGTGGACACGCCGTGGCTGCTGCGCACACTGGATACGGCGGGCGCCAAGTATAACGTGATTCTGGAAGTGTGGCCCGAGGAGCAGCCTACCATTGAAGATTCCATTGCGCTGGAAGACGCCTGGGTGCGGGCGGGGCTGCCCTATTTGCGGCAATTCATCCCCCAATAGGTGCGCAGCGGAAATGATTGATGACTGAAGATTGATGATTGGGCGTGCGCACCTCCAGTCAACCAGTCAACCCATTATCAGTCATCAGTTATCAATCATCTACTATGGCCATTCACCGTCTCGTCCTCATCCATACAGTCCCGCCACTCGTCGAGGTATTCACGCGCCTCGCAGCGGGCGAGTTGCCGGGCGTCGCACTCCTCCACGTGCTTGACGAACCGTTGCTCGAGCGTGTGCGCCAACAGGGGGCGCTCGATGATGAAGACGTAGCCCGCCTCGCGAGTCATGTCCACGCAGCGGCACTCGTGGGGGCGAACGCAGTGCTCGTGACCTGTTCCACCGTATCGCCCGCCGTGGACGGCGTGCGCGCCGGCGCGGCCATCCCTGTGCTCAAGATCGACGAAGCCATGGTGGCGGAGGCCGTGCGGCTGGCCGGGCAGGCGGGCGGGCGCATTGGTGTGATTGCCACCAACCCGACCACGCTGCCGCCCACGCGTGCACTGATTGAAGCGCAGGCCGCACAGAAAAGTGTCACGGTGACGGTTGAGACGCTCATGGTGGAAGGCGCACTCGGATACCTGCTGAAGGGTAACACCGACTATCACGATGTGCTGGTGGAGAGAGCCGTTCTCGAGATAAGCGGTCGAGTCGATGTCGTTGTCCTGGCGCAAGCCACCATGGCGCGCGTTCTAGATGCCCACCTGCACAATACAGTTCACGTGCCCGTGCTTTCCAGCCCTCACCTGGCCTTGCGCCAGGCGGCCACCCTGCTCAAGCACTCTTCCGCAACGATGGAGCTGCAATGAAACCACCACCTGGCGCAGATATCGGCTCCCTGGCCGGCATAGGACCTGTGGCACGCAGCACGTCGCTCGTGCGCCTGGTGACCACGCAGATTGAGCAGCAGATTCTGGACGGTGTGCTGCGCGATGGCGATCAGTTGCCTACCGAGAGCGAACTGGGCCGTCAGTTTGGCGTGAGCCGCACGGTGGTGCGCGAGTCGCTCGCGCGCCTCAGCGCACGTGGCTTGATTGAGGTGCGCAACGGCGCAGGCGGTGGCATCACCGTGCGCGCGCCTTCCGTGGCCAGTTTCAGTGACTCGCTGCGCTTCCTCATCCAGGCCGAAAACGACAGCGATGAGCACGACAAGGTGCTGGAGGTGCGGCGGCTGCTGGAGATTGAGATTGCGGGCCTTGCCGCCGAGCGCCACACAGCCGACGACCTGGCGCGACTCGAGGCCGTGCTCGCCGAGAACGAAGCCGCACGCGCCGATCGCGAGCGCTTTGCTGCGCTGGATGTAGCCTTTCACACAGCACTGGCCGCCGCTACGCACAACGAGCTCTTTGTGCTGCTCATGGATTCACTCGGCGGCGTGCTGCTGCCGCTGCGCAGGCTGGGCTATAGCACGCCCGGCAACCCTGAGCGAGCGCTGCGCTATCACCGCTCAATTCTGGATGCGGTGGCCCAGCGCAGCCGCAGTGCAGCCCGGGACGCCATGCGCGCCCACCTCACCGAGGCCGAGGACACGCTGCGCGTCGCCCAGGCCATGGGCGCCGCCGACAGCCAGGCCATGGGCGGCGCTTCGACGCTGGACGACGCGTCTGCCCCTTGATGTCAGATATCGGAACGCAGTGTGCGCGCTCCCGCGCTCCCGTCAACAAAACTCCTTTGAAAGCGAGTCATCTCATGTCAACATCGATGTCATCTGCAGAGACCAGTGGCGGCCGGTCAACCACAATTGCCCTCTTTGGTGCGGCAGGCAAGATCGGCACGCGCATCTCCAACCGCATGAAGAACAATCCTCACTACCGTATCCTGCCGATTGAGGCGGGCGATGTGGGCCAGGCTCGCCTGCGCGAGCGGGGCGATGAACCAGTTGCGCAGGAAGTCGCCGCGCGCGAGGCCGACGTCGTGATCCTTGCCGTGCCCGACATCATCCTCGGCAAGGTCGCGCATGGCGTCGTGCCGCATGTGCGCCCCGGCACGCTGGTGATTTGCCTGGACCCCGCCGCGCCTTTCGGTGGCGAATTGCCCGTACGCGCCGACGTCTCCTACTTTGTCACCCATCCTTGCCATCCGCCCATTGTCAATGACGAAACCGATATGGAAGCCAAGTTCGACTTCTACGGCGGCATCAAGGCCAAGCAGCATATTGTCTGCGCTCTCATGCAGGGGCCTGATGCTGACTATGAGCGGGGCGTGGCGATTGCGCGTGAAATCTTTGCCCCCGTCATGAATGCCTATCGCGTCACCGTAGAGCAAATGGCCATCCTCGAGCCCGCGCTCTCCGAGACCTTCGTCCTCACCTGCATGTACATGATTCGTGAGGCGATTGACGTGGCCGTCTCCAAGGGCGTGCCCGCCGAGGCAGCGCGCGAGTTCATCCTCGGCCACATGAACATCAACACGGCCATCCTCTTCGGCTATCTGAACATCAACTTCTCGGACGGCGCGATTCTCGCCGTGGAGCGCGCCAAACCGTTGCTCTTCAACCCCAACTGGCGCGAGATCTTCGAGCATGACAATGTGATGGAACAGGTCAAGGCGATTACCGAGGGGCGGCACAAGTAGGTGTCCCAACCTGCCCACATTGCGCAGAAGGAGGCACGGATGCAGGCTGAACAAGCACAGTCCCTACCGCAGTTTGTGCGCTGGTATGGCAAGGATGAGCCATTGCCCGCACGCGTGGCGCTGCGCGCGGGGTCCCTTCGCCTGATATGGGAGGAAGGGGACCTGCGCACCGTCCGCAGTGGCGGTAGGGAGGTGCTGCGGCGCATCTATGTGGCAATCCGCGACCGCAACTGGGGCACCGTGCCCAACCAACTCAGCAACGTGCAGATGGAAGTGGCGGACGACCACTTCGTCATCACCTTTGACGCGGCCAACCGCCTGGGCGAGGGCATGGGGCGCATTGACTTCACCTGGCGCGGGCGCGTGGAGGGCACACCCGAGGGCGTTCTCACCTATGCGATTGATGGCGAAGCCAATACCACCTTCTTCAAGAACCGCATTGGCTTCTGCATCCTGCACCCGGCCGAGGCGGCGGGCCATGACGCGCGCATCGAGCACGTGGACGGTTCCAGCGAAGAGGCCGTGCTGCCCCTCAATATTCGTCCCGACCAGCCATTGCTCCCCTTCGCCGAGATGGCCGCCCTGCACCATGAGGCTGCCCCCGGCCTGTGGGCCACGCTGCGCTTTGATGGCGACATCTTCGAGATGGAGGACCAGCGCAACTGGACCGACGCCTCGTACAAGACCTTCAGTACGCCGCTGCGCCTTCCTTATCCCGTAGAGTTGCCGGCAGGGACAAAGGTGCAGCAGAAGTTGACGCTCTCGGTTGAAAACACGCGCGCGCCCGCTTCAGCGGCGAGTGGCGACGAAGCCGATACAGAGACAATTACATTCGCAGTGATGGAAGGCGCCGAACCCGCGCCGCTGCCCCTGCTGGGTCTGGGTATGGCCAGCCACGACGAACCGCTGAACGAACTGCAGGTGGCGCGCCTGCACGCGCTGGCGCTACACCATCTGCGCGTTGACCTGTGGCCCGGTGACGAGGCCGAAACGGCGCGGCGGTTGAAGGCAGCGGCGCACGCCGCCGGCGCGCTGGGCGTCGGCCTGGAGATGGCGCTCTTCCTTGCCGATGACCCCGCCTCCGACCTGGACACCTTCGTCGAGTTGTTCGGGCGCTTCATGCCGCCGGTGGCTTCGTGGATTGTCTACCCGGCCAACGAGATATTCTGGGGTGGTTCGGCGACGGCTGCGATTGTGGCGGCGGCGCGACCCGTCCTGCATGCGCTCGCCCCCGATGCACCCTTCGGCTCCGGCACAAACTACGACCTCATCTTCCTCTCGCGCAACCTGCCGCCCGTGGACGAGGTGGACTTTCTCGCGCTGGCCGTGCAGCCGCAAGCCCATGCCTTTGACAACTGGTCGCTCACCGAAACCACGGCCAGCCAGGCCTACACTGTGGCCACAGCGCGCGCGGCCGCACAGGGCAAGTCTGTGCACATCAGCCCTGTCACCTTCAGGATGCGCCGCAACCCGTATGCATCGGTGGCCGAAGGGCCAACGCCCGCAGGCCATCTGCCGCCCCAGGTGGATCCACGCCAGATGTCCCTCTTTGGCGCCGGCTGGACGTTGGCCAGCCTCAAGTACCTTGCCGAGAGCGGTGCGACCTCAATTACTCTCTACGAAACCACGGGCTGGCGCGGCGTCATGGAAACCGAGTCCGGCTCTCCCGTACCCAACAAGTTCGCATCCATCGCCGGTGGCGTCTACCCGCTCTACCATGTGCTGGCCGATGTGGGTGACTTTGTTGCCGCACACGGCCACATCTTGCCAAGCCGCTCAAGCAACCCGCTCAAGGTGGATGGGCTTGTATTGCAGCGCGACGATTTGCGCGTGCTGCTCCTGGCCAACAACACCCCCACCACGCAGACTGTGGCAATTCAGGGCTGGGCAGGGCCCGTGCGGCTGCGCGTGCTCGATGATGCAACCGTGGTGACAGCCATGGCTGCGCCAGAAGCGACGCGCGCCGCCTCGGTGGACATCGTCGCGGGCGCAACGCTCACCGTGGCGCTGCCTCCCTATGCCGTGCTGCGCGTGGCCGCGCCACGCGGCTGAATCTCTTGGTCTTGCCGTCGCGGGCTGCGGGCGCCATGCAGACCCGGCGTTGGTAGACATGATCCATTGGCCCATTACACAGTGAGGTGTGGGCAAGCAAGCGCCCGGAAAGGAGAGAGTCACCCGCTTTGCCACGACCGCACTCGCCTCTCTGACTGGGAATCCTGCGAGGCGTCAGGGCGAAGCAATCAACCAAGGATCGGCGATACCGCAGAAAGTGGATTGACTTGCGCAGGCGTTCAGTTAACCGCGCGCCTGCCCAGCCGATAGCGAGCCGTTGTGTACAGGCGGCGCGCACGCGTGCCCGAGCCGGCATTCCGGCTCCCATCTAGAGGGGGACCCCATGAAGAACTCGCAGTTGAGTCGGCGCGATTTCCTGCGCTACAGTGCCATCAGCGCAGGTGGAATGGTCCTTGTTGGTTGCGCAGTGCCCGCTGGGCCTGTCCCCGCCGCAACCGGCGGCGGCGAGGCTGCAGCCGCCCCCGCGACCGAGCAGATTGTGCTGGACGTGATTGCCGATACCCCCGAGTACCAAACGCAGCACCAGCAGATTGCGGATCTCTACACCGAGACCAACCCCAACGTCAAGGTCAACTGGATCACCTTCTCCGAGGATGGCCAGCCCGCCTATGTCGCCAAGGTCGCGGGCGGTTACGTCCCCGCCATGGAGACCGCTTGGGCAAGCGGCAACACCTTCGTGCTCAACAATGACACCTACGACGTGGCCATTGATCTGAGCACAATTGACTATCCCCACTGGGACAAGTTCGTGTGGGACATCCAGAACACCTGGCCGTCCATGTATGAACTCTCGGGCCCGCGCTGCATTGACTCCTTCCTCGGCGTCGTGATGACGTGGCAGTACCACGAGGATCTGCTCGATGCCGCCGGCATCAATCCTCAGGGCAGCGTCAAGACGTGGAGTGACCTCAAGAACTGGCTCGACGAAGGCACCAAGTGGGCCGCGTCGGCCGACAGCCCCGTGGACCGCTTCTACGACCAGGGCTGGCTGAACCCGTGGTTTGGCTGGCACCTGCAGTACGACACCATGGCTCTCGCTTTCCCCGAAGGCCAGCGCGAGCATCAGATTGCCTGCTGGAAGGGTGAGAAGCCCTTCAACGGCGAGGACTCGCCCTACCGCCGCTACCTTGAGTTCTACAAGGAAGGCTATGACAAGGGCTGGCTGCCCGAAAGCTTCTGGACCCGCCAGTGGGAGGCCGACATGGAATCCTCCTTCGCGGCCAAGAAGAGCGCCGTCATGCTGCACGGTCCGTGGACCTTTGACAAGACCATGTCGATTGACCCCACGGCCAAGATGGCGGCCTTCCCTGCCACACCGCCGGATGATGGCCAGGCCGAGTGGATGCAGCTTCAGTCTGACCCAGGCGTGGACACCGGTTCGCAGGCCTACATGATGCGCACCGGCAACGAGAAGAAGCCCGAGTACGACACCGTCAAGGACTTCTTCATCTGGTGGAGCAGCCCCGACCAGGTGCGGCTGCGCTGCGAGGCGCTGGGCTTCATGCCGGGCATGACGCTCGACCCGCCTGCCGACATCAAGGGCGGCCAGTTTGCCGCCATTGCCAGCCAGATTGACGTGCCGGGCGGCAAGTTCGAGAACGTCAAGTGGGAGCGCTCGGTGAGCGGCGAAACCCAGATGAACCCGCGGCGCAAGGGCGGCAGCCCCGGCGTGTGGGACAAGGAATCGGGCAACATCGCCACCAACTGGGCCGACATGATGACAGGCAAGATCAGCGTGCAGGATTACCTGGACGTTGCCCAGAAGAACTACGAGGCTTCATACCAGTAGCCTCGGGCCTGAGTATGGGCTGCGCTGTGCTGCCATGCACAGCGCAGCCCCGTTCCCTGCACCACCTGTTGAGAAGGGTACCCGCCATGAGCGCATCGGCGCCCACCACAGCGCGCAAATCCATGGGCCGTCTCGAGCGCCGCCGCATGTTCGGCGACTGGCTCCTGCTCGCGCCTCAGTTCCTCATCTATTTCGCACTCACGCTGCTGCCTTTTGTTGTGGCCATACCCATTCTCTTCACCGACCAGCTTTCGTTCCAGGACATAGGCATTGAGCCGGCGGGCTTCTCCAACTTCACGCGCGTTTTCACGGATCCCAATATCCAAAAAGAGTACCTTCCCGCGCTTGTGCGCACACTTACCTTTGTGGCGTTGAACTATGCGATGGTCTACGTGTTCGGCCTCACGCGGGCGCTGCTCATCTATGAAATCGGCTTTCAGGGCTGGTTCTTCACCATCGTCTATTTGCCTATGATGGTCTCGGGGCTGGCCATGGGATACATGGCCACCATGCTCTTTGCCAAGTCCACGGGCACGGTCAACCTCGCGCTCTCCGAATGGTTCGGCGTCAAGAATCTGATAGATATCCAGAACCCGTCGGGGACGACCGTCATCCTGCCCATCATGGTGGGATGGCGTTATGCCGGCTTCAACGTCGCGATCTTTCTCTCGGGGCTGTTGGCAATCCCCACAGAGACAATTGAGGCCGCCACGGTGGACGGCGCGTCGTACCTGCAGCGGCTGTCTCGGGTCTACTTCCCGCAGATGCTGCCTTCCTTCATCATCGTCACCATCTTCTGCCTAATCGGTTCGTTCGGCGTCTTTGACGAGCTGATTCCGCTTGGCGCGCTAAGCAGCAACAACGAGGCCAAACTGCTCTCCGTGCTCTTCTTCCAGTATGCGTTCACGTCGCAGCGGCTGGCGCTGGGGCTCACGCTGACGCTACAGACGTTCCTGCCGCTTGTCTTCATCGCGCTCATGCTCCAGCGTCTCCAGCGGCGGCTGCAGTATTGAGTGGGTGGCCGGGTGATTGACAATCAATGATCAGTCATTGGTAAATGGTAAGTGGTAAGTCATCTTACGCAGCGCGTCCGCTGTTCGTAGCGGAAGGCCTCCCGGCCTTCGTT
>CAYRVP010000070.1:0-20276 GCA_964427845.1 uncultured Caldilineaceae bacterium | reverse complement strand
CTGCATCGAGTTTCGGAATGAACTTGCCTACAACATCAACATACAAGCCGCAAAGTACGCAAAGAAACGCTAAGAACAGTAACAAGTCAGCTCGTTATGAGCCGATGTCTCTCCATTGCGTCTCTTTGCGCTCTTTGCGGCTTTGCGTTGAAATCTTGTTCTCATGCTGGTATCACCCTAGTCCTCGACGATTTTCCAGTAGGAGTCCTTGCGGGTGATCCGGCCCCCGACGAACTCCAGCAGGTCACACCCACGTACGGCCAGGCGCTGCCCGTTCGTCGTCGTGCCGGTCAGGAGCCAGGTGGAGACGCCGTGCTCGCCGCACACCCAATGCTGGTCGTCCCCGTAGTGCACATCGGGAATTCCGGCAAAGCGACCGGCGAGCCCCGCGCGCACCTCCGCACGCCCCACGTAGCGGCGGCCCCAGGGGTCCGGGCCACGCGGGGTCTCAAGCACGCACTCCTCAGCGAAGAAGCCCATGATGGCGTCGAGGTCGTGGCGATTGAACGCGTCGAGAAACTGCTTGAGCAAATCTTCCGTCACGGTGGTTGCGGTCAACATCCCCTCCTTGCGTCGTCATCTCGTCGCCACGAACAGAATGGCATGACCCGATTCGGGCGGCTGCAAATGGAACCTGCATACTCGTTCTGCGCGCACGATGCGGCAAATCGTCAGTCATCAGTCATCAATTACTGTCTACTTACCCCTCGCACACCATCTTCCTGGCGATCGGGGCAACTCGGGCGGTAGTGATTCGCACCAGTTCGGCGGGCGCGATTTCGAGCGTGCGGTCGCGGCGGCCCGTGCCGCAGAAGATTGTGCTATGGCGCAGCACGCCTGCGTCAAGGTAGACATGCGTCTGGTCGTTGGGCGCAAAGGGGGCCACGCCGCCGATCGCGTAGCCCAGTTCGGCCTCCACCTCGTGCAGTTCGAGGCGCATGAGTTGTGTGCGGTTGATGCCCACTGCCTCCGCCAGCCGCTTGTAGTCCACCTGGGCGTAGCCGCAGAGGCCCGCCAGCACCCACCCGCCGCGCTTGTTGCGGAAGACAATCGTCTTGAGCAGCCGCTCAACGGGAAAAGCAAGGTTGGCATCGGCATCGGCAATGGTTACCGAGGGCGCGTGGGCGTGAATCGAATAGGCTGCGCCCGCAGCATCAAGGGCGGCCTGAATGCGCAGTAAGGATACGTCGGTTGTTGCAACGCTCTCGGGATGCATCACACGTCTCACAAGGTAATGACCGGTGGGCTGCAGCGCCAACCGGCCTTTGAGTATAAACGCAGATGGGCTGCGAGCGAAGTGCGCCTGCTTACAGGCAAAGGTGAAGCGCAGTTCGTAGCGGAAGGCCTCCCGGCCTTCACTCTGTGCGCACCACAATGAAGGCCAGGAGGCCTTCCGCTACGAACCACGCGATCTTGTCATTTCGCGTGGCGCCTGCAAGGCATGAACGTCTGCGTATCGCGCACCTGCGTTGATGTTGTCCGTTAGCCGCCCAGCGCGACGCACTGGCCACGGCCGGGGAGGATCGTATGATCAGGGTGGGCCACAGCCACGCACAGGAAGCGCGCGTAGGCGTTTAGCGCGGCGGCGGGCACGGCTATGCGCACGCTGCCGGTCCAGTCACCCACGCGCATGTTGTCCATGGCGTCCGGGAACTCGATGACAATGGCGCCGGGTGCAGGGGCGGTTGTCTCCACGGAGGCCGCATCGTAGAGGTGCAGGTGCGTTCCCAGCGCCAGGGGCGCGAAGCCGAAGCTCTCCACTGTGACCGTCCACCCATCAGCGCTTTGTTGCAGTGCAAATATGCGTGCCGCGCCGTCCAAATCCTGAAAGCCGTCACGCGTCAGGCGCACCTCAAAGGGCAGTGTCCACGTGCCCTTGTGATCGGCGACTGCTCCCTGGGCTGTAGCCACGAGCAGATAGTGGCCGCTGCGTGCGGTCGCACCACTTGGCCAGTAATAGTTGCTTGCCGCGAGGTCGAGCACGCTGCATTGGCCGCCCTGCGCGCCAAACGCGCAGCGGTCAGCGCGCGCCACGCGCGTGTGCACTGCAGCGCCGTTTGCCGTGTCGATAATTGTAAAGGTTACGGTGTCAATGCCATCACCCACATACGCGCCTGCACTTGTGTCGCGCAGGTTGGCCATGGCCAGCGCCACGCGATCCCCAAAGATGCTGGGGTACACGCCGCTGAGGAGCACACCCGGCGCGGTGACAACATCGCCTGCAAGCTGCTCCTTGACACTCGGCGCGGGCAGCAGCACGAAGGCGGGTGGCGTAGGCGTGGGCAGGCGCACGTCGGGTGTGCTGGTAAGCGTAGCCGTGGCAGTGGGCGTTGCCGTTGCGCGCGCCGTGGCCGCAACCGTGGGCGTCGCCGCGCCCGCGCCCGCAGGCGTTGGCGTGGCGCGCCCGAACTGGGCTGCAACTGGCTTGCCCAGGAGCAGCAGCCAGACCACTGCCACCAGTCCGACAGCAGCCCCAATTGCTGTGAGAGGTCTTCGTTTCATCATTGCCCTTTCACCAGGGGACGTCGCTACTGCACCTCGATGTCCCACCGGTAGTTGACGACGCGTCCATCGCTGGCATAGACATCTGCGGTGAGAACGAGCGGGCCCGGTTGCACGGCCGCGCCCGTGTCCCAGACATAGCCCGCGGCAGCATAGTCGTAGACGTTGCAGTCGGGCTCACCACCGGCAAAGGCGCAGTAGGCAGCAACACGCTCTTCGCGACTGTGGACAGTGCCGGAACTGTCCTGCATGGCAAGGTAGACGGCATCGATGCCGTCGCCGTTGTTGCTTCCCACGGCAGGATCCCACGCAGCCACCTGGAAGGCGATCCTGCCGTTCACGACCAGTTCGGTGGAGCCGGGGCCCACTTCGCGCAGTTCCACCTGAATCTCGGACGGCTCAGACGAGGCGGGTGCAGGCAGGGTCGGCGTCGATTCATCCGGCTGCGCGGGTGTGGTCTCTTGGCTGGAGGCGTCGGGCAGGTCGGGCGACTGGATGCGGATGCGCGCGAACCAAGCGCTTGAAGGGTTATTGTCCGGGTCGCCATCCAGGAAGATGTAGGTGTCAACGTTATAGTCACCGTTGACAATAGGTGTACCCGTACTTGGCCAAACGGCGCCCGCGCCCAGCTCCAGCACATTGCAGTCGGGTTCGCCGCCGCCGAAGCTGCAGTACTTGGGTGTACCTTCGGACTGCAAGTTGACTTCGATCGGGAACCCGTTCTCATCCACGTTGTCAATGCTGGCGATATGGAAGACAACATGGTCCACGCGGCTGCCCGAGGGCGGCTGGGTGTCGGCAAAGAACCAGACCTGGCGCGTAAAGACCATTCTGCCGTCTTCGTCGCGGCCCACGCCAGGCCCTGTGCGCAGTTCGCCGCGCACCTCGCCGTCGGCGCCAGTGCCGGGCACGACCACAAAGACGGGCGGGGTCGGCGTAGGCAGCGGCGTATTTGTGGGTGTGCCTGTGGGCAACGGCGTGTTTGTGGGCAGGGCGGTAGGCGTGGGTGGCGCGTTCACGACGATAAGCCCGCCAATAGGTACGGTGCACTGAATGTATTGTGCACCCGCGCTGACCCAGCCGCTGAGCGCGCTGCCTTGCACGCGCACGTTCACCCAGCCTGAGTCGGCGCTGCGCCCCAGAAGGTCCAGCACGGTATCGAGAGGCAGCCCGGCGATCGGTGGCTCATAGTTTGTGCCCGGGCCGTTGCGCAGCCGCAACGCCGAGACGAGAACGCGGCAGGAGGGCACAGCGATCGGCGTGCGCGTGGCAGTGGGCCTTGGCGTTGCCGTAGGCCCAGGCACAACGCGCGGCGTGTGCGTTGGCGCAGCAGGCGCGGCCGGTTGGGCTGAAAGCAACTGCGGCCCGGCCGCTTCCACGAAGAGCGTGTACTCGCCACGGTCGCTGCGCAACGCGCCGCCTGTTGCAAGCATCGCGTCCATCGTCAACGCGGGTGTGAAGACAAGAGACGTCCATTGCGCTGCTTCGTCAATGGGCAGATTCTCCACCTGCACCAGCGTGCCGCTCACGGCGGGCGCAAACTCAACCACAGGCATGTAGTCCACTGCACGCATGGTGATGGTCACCGGCGCGCCTGCGCACAAGCGCAGCTGCCAAAGATCGCCAAAGCGGCTGGCAAGAGTGCCGGTGACGCTCTGGCCCACGGCCAGGTAGAAATCCGGGGACTCCAGCGCGACTGCGTCAGTCGCTTCCGCCGTGTTTGTGGCTGCCAGCGCTGCAGAGAGCGTATAGGGGCCGCGTGCGCTCAGCCGCTCGCCCAGAACGGCCACTGTGTAGATGCCGGTCTGTGCAAGCGGTGCGCCGCTGAGCACGGTTGTGGTCAGATCGCCGCCCGCCTCGATCAAGGGTGACTCTTCGTTCGCTGCGTAGATTTCCAGATAGGGCGAGAACGATGTCGATGCGGCCGTCACGGTCGGGAGGTCCCCTGCGCACGCATAGAGCAACCATGTGTCGCCAAAACGTGAGGTGAGGCTGCCTGCCGCCGGCGCACCAGGTACCAGTTGCGGCTGCTCCTGCGCTGCGGCCCCGCGCACAAGCAGCACGAGCAGGGCAAGCGCCAGCGCCGCGGCCAGCGCCGCCGAGGCCGGTGCGCGCCACCGCTTCCGGCTTGGCGTTGGTTGGGTCTCTGGTTGGCTTTGCGTGTTCATGGTCCCTCCTCAAGGTCGGCAAGTGTAGTCTGTGCTTGCTGCAAATAGGGGCGACAGGCACAGTGGAGTACCTGTTGCTGAAAGGTGGGAGAACCCATTGTGTTTGGCTCCTGGGCGATGCACGCCTCCAGCGCGCCGATGGATTCCTCCACCAGCGTTACGGCGTCCTCACGCGCGGCGGCGGCTGCGGGTGCATCCTGGGCGTTCAGGGCGTTGACGCGCGCCACGTTGCGAATGTGCGCCTGGAGCAGACGCGTGACGCCCAGCCCTGCCTGCGACCAGCCCGCGTATTGGGGCTGCGTCTTGGCGTCAAATGCCTGCAGTGTCTGGTCAAACCCGTTCACAGCCAGCGCCAGCGCTGTGTCGGCGGCGGCCATGTTGCCTGCGAAGATCTCCACCTGCCCCAGCAGCCTGTAAGCAAGCGCCAGATTCATGCGTGCGAAATTCTCCACGGGCGGCCAGGGGGATGTCGGGGCGAGGGCTGTGGCCTGCTCGAGCAGTTCGACGGCGCGGTGCGCGTCGTCGGCGGCCTCGGCGGGCGTGGGTGAGGCGGCCTCAAGGTTGCGCGCATCCACGCAAACGTCGGCCGGGTCCACATCCACGTAGCGCAGATAGTGCAGTTGTGAGCGGTCCATGTAGGTATTGCCCGCAAGCATGAGCGCGTTAACATCCGGCTCGTCGCCATTCGCGCCGGAGCCTCCTGCCAGTTCGGCCTCGGCCAGCGCACTCTCATAGTCGCGGGCGTAGAGAGCCGCCTGCCCCACCACCAAATGCCACAGCTGGCGGCCATCTTCATTGCGCCACGCCTCCAGGCTGCGCGTGGCCGCAGGGCTGCGTGCCACCTCCAGCGCCTTTTCGGGCTGATCGGCAAGCAGATAGCTGAGCACTTGCGTTATCCAGAAGAGGCCCGTAGCGCGCACCTGTACGGCTCCGTCCATTTGTCTGTGGGCGGCTTCGGCGTTGACACGGTAGGATGTGGCCCCCACAATCGGCGCGCCGATGCGTTGGCTGCCCGCCGTGGGCAGCGGCTCGCCCAGTTCGATGGGCGTGGCGTAGTAAAACTCAAGCTGCAGATCCTGCCCTGTTGCGCGCGGTGTGATGAAGCCGTAGACCACCATCTCGGCGCCGATGCGCCTGGCGAGCGCAGCGGCGGCTTGTGCGCGTGCCTCTGCTGTCGCGCCCGGAATGGCGCCAAAGCGCACGTTCTTCTGGGAGCGCCCGGCGCTGTCATTCCACACAACCACGGCGCTCTCGAGCGAACCCCCTGCCCCCAGGCGCGCGTTGTTGTATTCATCCAGCAGGCGCGCGTAGATCTCTGTGCTCAGCGCCGTGCCGAAGGGGGATTTGTGCATGTTGCCGCCTTCGTCCAACTCGCCGATGCCGGCAACGGCAATGCCAAAAGGTGCATCCATCTGCGTGGGAAAGAAGGTGGGGAGGATCACCCACCAGACCAGAGCCCCGACCGCAAGCAGGCCGATGACCGCTGCGGCCGCTGCTGCCAGGGCGCGGCGTAGCGAAAGCACGGGTGGCTGCACCGTGTGCCATAGCGCGCCGTCGGGAGCGCGCAGGAAGAGCACTGGCGTGGCCCACTCTGCGCCCCCACCGGCCCCTCCGCCGGCCGCTCCGCCAGCCCCTCCGCCGGCGCGGTCGGCGGCAGCCTGGCGCATGAACTTGCGCGCCTCGGCCACGGCCGCATCAACGGGTAAATCGTGGGCGATGGCGCCGTAGAAGGCGCGCGTGAAAGCGGCCGCGGCCGCCGTGCTGATTTCATACTGCATGGCCACGACGGCGGGCAGGCCGCTCTGCACCAGCGCTGCGCCCAAGCCGGCAAAGAGGCTTGCCTCACCACTGCGCGCGCCTTCGCAGGCGTTGAGCACCACCAGCCGCAACGACGGGTGATCCTTGAGCAGCGCGCCCAGGTCCGTTGCCGAAACCGGCGCAGATTGGCCGGCGTCGTCGGCCAGCACGAGCGCGCCGCTGCCCGCGCCCTCATCGTAGAAGGCATGGCCCACATAGTGCAGGATGTGCCAGGGCCCCTCCTGCAGCGCCGACTGGAGCGCCGCCCATGTCTCGCCCTCCAGCCATACGAGCTCCACGTGGCGGCGCTTCTGCAACGCGGCGACGGCCTCCTGCAGGCGGGCGCGCTCGCCTGCCACATCCACGGGCGGCAGGTCGGCGGGGGCGGCCACCACAGCCAGAATGCGCAGCGGCGGCTCTACGGTGAGCGGCTCGGCAGGTGCGCCCAAGGGCAGGTAACGCACGAGGGGCGTGGCGCGCGCAAGGGCCAGGAACTCATCGCTGCGGGCGTCAAAGAGCAGTTCCCAGGGGAGGGCAGCCAGCACGGGGTCCTCGATGCGCAGGCGCACACGCAGCCCGGCATGGTCGGCGGCAGCCAATTGCTTGCTTACATCCAGGCGGTTGCGCACCTCCCCCTGAAAGAGAGCCTCGAAGAGCGCGCCGCCCCGCGTGCGCGCCTCGTGCACGGTGGTGGGCGCGGTAGCCGGTATCTCTGCCAGTACATGCGCGTCGAGTGTGCCGTTGGCTTCACCCGCGGGCGCGCGCAGAACTTGCACGGGGCTCAGGCCGTCGTCGCGGGGAGGCTCAATCTGAACCTCAAACTCAAGATAGGGGGAAGATAGGGCGGGCCGCTGTTCCATGCTCTCTTCGCAGGGCGGGCAGGATCAAGCGCAGTGCCGCTCGTACAGCAACGACGCGAAGGCCGGGCGTGAGGGTGTGGCGATTGTGCCAGAGTGGGGCGCGTGTGTCAAACAACCTTGGCACACCCCGCCTGTGCACTCGCGCACAAAAGCCAGGTAAAGACGACGCGGAGGCGCAAAGGTAAAGACGACGCGGAGGCGCAAAGGTAAAGACGACGCGGAGGCGCAAAGGCGCAAAGAAAGCGCAAAGAAAAGCAAAAACACGAACAGAAAATTCTGTTGTTGCTTTCCCTTGCGTTTCTCTGCGCCTTTGCGTCGTCTTTACCTGATGTTGGCGCGGATGGCGGGGAGGACGCGCTCGCCCAGGAGGCGCAGCCCGCTCTCCGGCGTGAGGCCGTGCGGGGTGCCGAATTCGACGCGTTGCGCGCCCGCGGCCAGCAGCGCCAGCGCATGGTCGGCGATCTCGCCGGGCGTGCCCGCAAATGCGAAACGCGCCAGCAGTTCGTCGCTGATAAGCGCGGCCGCCGCATCGTAGTTATAGTGGTCGGCGGCGGCGCGCAGGCGCGCCAGAAGGTTGGGTTCAACGGTGATTGTCGGGTCCAGGGCGGCAACAATCGGCAAGTAGAGCGCCACCTCGCGGCGGGCGCGGGCGCGGGCGGCATCGCCATCCTCGTCCACCACGCAGACGGCGCCGATGCAAATGCCAATCCGGTCCATTACATCGCCCGCATCATGCAGGATGCGCCGAAAGTGGGGCAGTACGGCCGCGTTGGCGCTGCCACCGATCTTGATTTCCTGATAGTCTCCGGCGCAAGCGCGCAATGTTTGCTCGCCCCATGTACCCAGCAGCATAGGGATATCGGCGCGCACGGCCGGCCAGCGCAATGCATCACCCCCTGCCAGCGAGAAGAATTCACCTGCCAGCGGGGCCGGGTCGCGCCGCAGCAGATGGCGCACGCAGCGCAGCGCCTCGGCCAGGGCGCGCACACCGTGTGCGGGCTGCAGCCCCACGAAGTCGAGCCACGCCCCGCGCGCAATACCCACGTAGGCGCGCCCGCCGGATGCTTCATCAATCAGCGCAGCGTTGCCCGCGATGTTGATGGGATGGCAGGTAAAAGGGCTGACGGCCGCCACGCCCAGGTGCACGCGCCGCGTGGCGCGCGCCATCTCGAGCAGCGGCAGCCATGCCGGCTGATAGAGCATGTCGTTGTAGACGGTGACGCCGTCAAAGCCCCACGCTTCGGCCTGTGCTGCCAGCGGCCCGTAGGCGCTGAGTGGCTTGTCGGTTTGGAAAGCAATCGTGACGGAGGGCATTGGGTTCTCGCGTGTCAGGGATGGGCAGTGAGCAGTGAGCAAAGGACAGTCGGGCAAGACAACAAGCAGCCGACGCTGCGCGCCCGTGCAGGGATTTCATCGTCCGCGGCGCAATTCTAGACGGATTTGTCGCTTTGCGACAAGATAATACGCAAAGCCAGTCTACCCTGTCATTGCAGCACCGGACAGAATCAACCAGAAAACGGACATCCAATGCAATCTGACGAGTTCCAGCTCTATGACCTGACCGTTCGTGTGGAGCGCATTGACGGCCACTGCACCTGCGCAATGGCCGTCGGCAATTGCTTCTATTTGCAGGGGGGCAAACTCTCGCTGCCGCCGGGCCAGTACTTTTGTCTCTATGCGCTCCAGTCCACGCTGCCGCTGCTGCCGGCCAAACAGCGGCAAAACCACCCGGCCGATTGGATCGAGAGCGACAGCCTGATAGCCTGCCCTGATCCTGCCTGCGGCCTGATCATGCGTATCGAGCGCAGCGCCGTGCGCACCCTGCGTCACGACGACGTCAGCGCAACGCCGTGGGACGGAGTTGAGAAAGACAACTGAAGACTGACGATTGATGACTGGCGCGTGCGTTTGCAGCGCGCCAATCATCAATCGTCAGTCTTCAATCGTCAATCCTCAATTCGCATCTACAAAATGCTCCCGGTCCAGCAATGGACCGGGAGTGATGAGTGCGTGCCTGCCCAAAATCGGGAGGGCCGACAGGGCAGGCAAGGGGCAAGATTGGATTGGAGCAGCCATTGAGGCTGATGGATGCGAGTATAGAAAAGATGCGTACGAATGTCAAATGGCTTTCGACCGAATTGGAACCGCACCTACACCATGACAGTGCCGCCGTGTTTAGGCCGCGCTGCTTGATGCTCCTGGAGCCGGAGTTTGCGTGACGGCGCCCTTGCCTGCCGTGGCTGGGGCAAGACGATGATCCAGCGCTGCCGCTGCCAGCAGCACAAGCAGAATCCAAATCAGATTGGTCATCAGGAGATGCACCATCTGTATCCAGACCGGCGCCTTGAGGGCAACGTTGAGCGTACCAACAAGCAGTTGCGCCACAAAGAGCACAAAGAGCGCCGTGGAGAAACGACGCGTCGCCAGTGAGGGGCGCTGCGTGCGTGCTACCCACGCTGCCAACACCACGAGCAAGCCCGATACGATGGCAATCATGGGATGGTAGATACGCATCTCGACGAGTCCCGTCACAATCGCCGCTTCAGCCGGAGCGATGCCCGCTGCCGCCAGCCGTGCCATCAGATTGGCTGCGTCCTTGCCCTCCACCAGCCCCTCGAGCAGCGTATCGCCCAGCGCAGCCACCGCGCCGCTGGCCCCCAGCACAAACATTGCCAAAATGGCCACCAGCAGCGTCCAGCCCACTGCGCCCTGACGCCGCAGTTGCAGCCTCTCCCCGCCGGATGCCCACCAGGCCATGAGTGTGGCCACACCCAGCAATCCCAAGGTGTTGAGCAAATGGCCCGCCATCCAGTAGGCGCGCGCAATGGAGACGTTGTAGGCCACCAATTCGAGCAGCACCAGCCCGGCGCCAATCGCCGACTCGGTGATGATGAAGAAGGCGGTCAGCCACGCGCCCAGCCGCACCAGGCTGCCGCGCGGGTAGGCGCGCAGCGCCCATACGACCACCACAATCGTCATAATGCCAAGTAAACCGGTGCTCATGCGGTGCGAGAATTCAACCCACGTGTGCCATGAAGCGCCCGTTGGAATGACTTCGCCGTTGCAGGTGGGCCAGTGCGCCCCGCAGCCTGCCCCCGAACCCGTGGCGCGCACGATGCCGCCCCAGATGATGACGATGACGTTGAGCGCCAGGTAGAGCCAGGCGAACTTGGCAAATCGTGTGAGCTTCAATGTCATGAGGTTGCTCTCCAGCACGTTGCGCCTCGCGGGCGGCAGGCGTTCGTGCATTTTACCACAAGCGATGCAGACGGCGGCGGACGGTGGACGATTATCCCAGGGATGCTCAAGCATCAGCAACGCGCCGCCGGCGAGCGCTAACCGCACCACCTCACCGGTCCATTTCGCGCATTTGAATGGCTGCCTTCCGCCGGGTAAGATAGGGGTGCTGAGGCTCGGCGCTGCGGCTCAGCAGCAGTGCGTCCGTTTCCGCGCGTCGGTCTTCTCCCCAGGACGACCGACCTACGCCCACAGGATACGCCCATGTCCGCCTACTCGACCCGCCCACAGAGCGAACAGATTCCCAACGTGCCCACGATCCTCTGCCTCAGCAGCTATTTCAAGGGCAATCTCTTCCTCACCGAGGCGAAACGGCTAGGTGCGCACGTCATTCTGGTGACAATTGACGAGCTCAAGGATGATCCGTGGGCGCGTGATGCAATTGATGAGTTCTTTCACCTGCCGATCCCCGGCCTCTCGCGCCAACCCGATATCACCCATGCGGTAAGTTATCTGGCGCGCGATCGTGTCATCGACCGCATTGTCGCGCTGGATGACTTCGATGTGGAGACTGCGGCTGACCTGCGCGAACACATGCGCATGCCGGGTATGGGCGCTTCGGAAGCGCGCCTGGTGCGCGACAAACTGGCCATGCGCGTGGCCGCGAAGGTTGCGGGCATTGCTATCCCACCCTTTGTGCACACGCTGAACCATGCCGCCGTGGCTGATTTTGTAGCGCGTGTACCTGCGCCGTGGGTGCTCAAGCCGCGCGGCGAGGCGAGCGCCATGGGCATCCGCAAACTGCACAGCGCCGACGAACTATGGGCGCGCCTGCATGAACTGGGCGATCGCCAATCGTTCCATCTGCTCGAGCAATTCATCCCGGGCGATGTCTATCATGTGGATTCGGTGATCTGGGACGGCGAGGTGCTCTTTTCGGCGGCAAGCAAGTATGGCGTGCCACCCATGGCCGTCTACCACGGCGGAGGCGTCTTTGCCACGAGCAATATCGCGGCCACCTCGCCCGAGGCGGAGGGACTGGCCATCACCAACCGCGCCGTGGTGCGAGCGTTGCAGATGCGGCGCGGTGTGGGGCACATCGAATTCATCCACAGCCGCGCCGACGGCAAGTTCTATTTCCTGGAGGCGGCGGCGCGTGTGGGTGGCGCCAGCATCGATCTGATGATTGAACATGCGACGGGCGTCAACCTTTGGCGCGAGTGGGCCCGCCTGGAGGTCGCGCAGGCGCTTCACGAGGAGTACACGCCACCCGCCACGGAGCAGCACTTTGCAGGCCTGCTGGTATCGCTGGCGCGTCAGGAGTGGCCCGACGCAAGCGCCTACGACGACCCCGAGGTGGTGTGGCGGCTGCACAAGAAGCACCACGTGGGCCTGATCGTGCGTTCGGACGACCCGGCGCGTGTGCAGGCGCTGCTGGCCAACTACACCGACAGGGTGGCGCGCGACTTCACCGCAAGCGAGCCGGCGCTCGAGCATGCGCCGCATTGAGCTGACTGGTGGACTGGTTGACTGGTGAACTGGTGAACTGGTGCTAGAAGGGATCGTCGCGATCGTCGGGTGGGACGACTCGGAACCGATCGATGATGTCGTCGGCGGTCGCGTAGCCGGCGGGGCTTTCGCCAATGCGTCCGATGGAACTGTTGCGGCCGGACGACGGCTCCTTCCTGGCCTTCAGTTGGCGGATGAAACGATTCAGAGAGAGGGTAAGCGCCTTGTAGAGGTCGATGGCTTTGGTTGCAGTGGTCTCTTCGAGCAGGCCACGCGCCTGCGCGCGGCGAATCCAGAAGATGGTCTCGTGGGCACTGCCGCGTGCAAAGTAGAGAAAGTGTGCCTTGTCGCCATAGTGAAAACGGCCGAAGCTCTCAGCAATGTTGGCGCCCACACTATCTGCCGCGCGCACGAGTTGGCTTCCGACCGTCTGCACGTCAAATGCAGGCCAGGCATGGACAAGCGCATAAATCCTGTCGCAGAAGCGCTCGGCGTCGCGAAAGATTGCCAGGTCCTCCAGTTCCCCATGCGCCATAACCAAACCCTCCTTCACCACCAGTCCACCAGTCCACCAGTTCACCAGTCCACCAGCCCTCACTTCATCGGATCATCCGTCGACACGATGAAGAGCGTGGCCACGCCGGCCGCAGTGCCCAGCAGCAGACTAAAGACCGCGCCACTCCCCTGCTGCCTGAGGATGTTGTGCTGCACCCACCAGATGGCGCCCAGTGTGCTTACGCCTGTGGCCATCACTTGTGGCGGCACGGGCGAACCGGCGCCCGGCGTGTTGTACGCGTTCAACTGCATCTTGCCGATCTGCGCCTCGGTTTCGCGCCGCGCCCACGCCGCAAAGAAGAAGGTGACAACGCCCGCGATGGAAGTGCCAAGCAGAAATCGAAATAAACGCATGTTGTGTTTGCCTCAAATGTAAGAATGCGCGCAGGCAGAGTGAAGGCCGGGAGGCCTTCCGCTACGAACTGCCCACCCCTCCTAATACCCACCTGCAAACGTATCAATCATCAGCTTGACGTCACCCAGCGGGTAGAGGATGGGGCAGGTGGCGCCGTTGTCCACATACTCGCGCACTTTGGCCTTCACCTCGGCAGGGGTGCCGCTGGCGGTAATGCGCTGCACAAGCTCATCGGGCACAAAGTGCATTGCCGCGCGCACCTGTTCGTGCGTTGCAGGCCAACCCAGCGTGGCCTGAATCTGCTCCACCACCGAGGGGGCTACGCCGCTGGCCTTGGCAATGTGCGGCTGCTGCGCCAGGTATTGAGTCAGCAATTCGCGCGCACCATCCAGCGCTGTCTTGCGATCCTCGTGCACCGAGCAGACGATAAGCTGCGGGCGGTCGATGTCGTCAAGGCTGCGCCCGGCGCGCGCAGCGCCCCGCTCCAGTTGCTCCATGGCTTCCAGGTTGTACTCGGGCGGCACACAGTAGTTGAGCACGACGCCGTCGGCAATCTCGCCCGTCATCTCCATCATCTTCTCGCCAGTGGCGCCAATCATGATGGGCACGTGGCGCGGCTCGCGCCGGCCATGCACAACATCCAGCTCGATGCCGTCCACAGTGTGGAACTCGCCGTGGAAGGTCACCCGCTCCATGTTGAGCAGACGGCGCATGACCTCGATGGTTTCGCGCATGGCGAGCAAGGGCTTGCGTCGCTCGATGCCCACGTTGCGCGCCAGCGGATCCCACCACGCGCCAATGCCGCAGATGATGCGGTTGGGCGCAAGGTCATCCAGCGTGAGGAAGGTGGCGGCGAGCAAACCGATGTTGCGCGTCCAGTTGTTGATGACGCCCGAGCCGACGTGGATGCGCTCGGTGACGGCGGCAAAGGCGGCCATGGGCACAATCGCGTCGCGCACAAGGCGACTCTCGGCTTGCCAAACGGCCTCAAAGCCGCGCGCCTCGGCATATTGGGCGTACTCCATGCCATCGCGGATGGGATGCTTGTCCTGCAAATAGAGGGCCACGCGGTTGGGGCTGGTTGGGTTGGGCATTGTGAGTCCTCGGCGCTTTGTACAGGTGGCGCACCGCGCTACCGCAAGGCATGGGCGGGGCGCACTGGAGTGGATGGCTGCGGCTGGGGCCGCATGGGGACAGTGTGGCCAGTGTACAACGCACGAGGCAGAGCGTCAAGGGAGTTGGGCGCGCCCGCCGCGCGATGCTATAATGCGCGCCCATGGCGCGATGCTGTCCTGCGCGCCGGGCGCTTGCTCTGCCTTCTGCACCGCCACAGGTCGCCGTTGATGCCCTCCAATCCGTTTGCAGTTGCTGAAGCCGACACCGAGTTAACTGCAGAGTCCGATGCCACTGCGTTGCAGCGGTTGATGCGCACGCGCCGCTCCATCCGCCGCTACCAGGATCGACCCGTCGCGCGCGCGCTGCTCGAGGAATTGCTCGAAGCAGCGACGTGCGCGCCCTCTGCGCACAACCGTCAGCCTTGGCGCTTTTGCGTGGTGCAAGGCACAATGCGGCAGACGCTGAGCACGGCCATGGCATATGCCTGGCAACGCGATCTGTTGGCCGACGGCGCGGACGCAGCCTGGGTTGAAGATCACGTCGGCGCGCGCGCGGCACGTATTGCGAGTGCACCCGCGCTGATTGTGGCCTGCCTGACGATGGTGGACATGGATATCTATGCCGATGCGCGCCGCAGCGACGCCGAGCGAGTCATGGGCACGCAGAGCGTGGCCCTGGCCTGCCAGAATCTGCTGCTGGCCGCACATGGCGCCGGGTTGGGCGCATGTTGGGTGTGCGCCCCGCTTTTTGTGCCACAGGTGGTGCGTGCAACGCTGGCGCTGGATGTGACATGGGAGCCGCAGGCGCTGATCACGCTGGGCTGGCCGGCGGAGGAGAAACAGAAGCAACGCGCACCATTGGCAACGCGCGTCGTCTGGCGCTAATGGCATGCAGCGTTATCGGCGCTGGTACGAGGCAAGATCAATGTGTGGGACTGCTCGTAAGGACAACATGGCAGACGCAGAATTGAACGGAAGCAAGGCAGGCAAGGAGACCAGGGCGGGCACGGCGCCATCGCCGCGTGTGCTGGCGCTGGCGGGCGGCGTGGGCGGGGCCAAGATGGCCGCCGGTCTCCAGGCGGTGCTGCCGCCCGGCGCGCTCACGGTGCTTGTGAATACGGGCGACGATTTTGAGCACTGGGGCCTCGCCATTAGCCCAGACCTGGACACCGTTCTCTACAACCTGGCCGGCGTGCAGAATCCGGCCGTGGGCTGGGGTCGGCGCGACGACTCCTTTACCGCGCTCGCCGCGCTCAGCGCGATCGGTGGCGAGGAGTGGTTCCGCATTGGCGATCGCGACCTGGCCGTGCATCTGCGCCGCAACGAGTGGCTGCGCCAGGGGCACACCCTCACCGAAGTCACCGACAGGCTGCGGCGCAGTTTTGGTGTGGCTGGCCCCATTTTGCCCATGGCCGACGAACCCGTGCGCACACTCGTCCACACCGACGAGGGCGACCTGCCCTTCCAGCATTACTTCGTGCGCCGCCGCTGCGAGCCGGTTGTCTTCGACGTCACCTATGTGGGCGCGGCCGATGCGCACCTGAGCAGCGCCGCCCGCTACGCAATCCACGCTGCCGACCTGATTGTCATCTGCCCCAGCAATCCCTACCTCTCGATCGACCCAATTCTGGCCATTCCGCATATGCGCCGCCATCTGCTTGAATGCAAGGCCCCCGTCGTGGCTGTGACGCCCATTGTGGGCGGGCGCGCGCTCAAGGGCCCCGCCGCCAAGATGATGCGCGAAATGGGGCAGATGCCCAGCCCGCTGACCGTGATCGACTACTTTGCCGACTTGCTCGACGGCTTTGTGCTTGATGAAGAAGACGCGTCGCTGGCCGACGCTGCCGACCTGCCCCTGCTCGTGGCCAACACGATCATGTCTACGCCGGCGGTGCGCACTGCACTGGGACAGAGCGTACTCGACTTCGGCCTGGCGCTGCGCACATCGCTGCCGCAGCCCGCGCCCACGGGCGAGTAGGCGCATGGCTGCATCACGCCCACACGCACTCTGGCTGCTCGTACCCGTCAAGCCCTTTGCCGAGAGCAAGAGCCGCCTCGCGCCGCCGCTGGATGCAGCCGCACGCGCTGCCCTGAGCCACGATTTGCTGCGCCGGCTGCTGATGTGCGCTCGCGACGCTGACCTCTTCGCAGGCATCCTGGTTGTGAGCCGTGACCCCGTTGTGCGTGATTGCGCGGCGGCATGGGGCGCACAGCCGTTGGTCGAGGAAGCGGCCGACCTTAACGCTGCGCTGGAGCAGGCGCGGCGCGCAGCGATTGCACAGGGCGCGCAGGCCGTCATGGTTCTCCCCGCCGACCTGCCGCTGGTCACCAGCGATGCGCTGCAGGCCCTGGCGGCGGCGGCGCCGGCTGGCCCGTCGATTGTGATTGCGCCAAGCAGCACCGGCGGCACCAATGCACTGCTGCTGCATCCTGCCAATGCGCTGCCATTTGCCTATGGCGGCGAGAGCTGCGCCCGCCACTGTGCGCTGGCCGAAGCGATCGGGCTGGACATTGTGGTGCAGCATGCGCCCGCGCTGGCCTTTGATGTCGATCTGCCGGATGACCTCAGGCGGCTGGAAACACTGCGCCTGGCATGTAACTGACAAACGCGGCCTGCCGCCGATTCCTGCCTCGCACCATTGCTGCCGTTCATCGCTGACATCACGCAAGGAGAGTTCGTATGGTCCATCGTTCCCAAAGAGTGGTGCTGCGCCTGATTGGGCCGGCGTTGATTGCGTGCGCAGCACTGTGGGCATGGCCCCTGCACGCGCAGACGCCCGAGCCTTTTCCTACGCACTGGCCGACGGCCACGCCCACGCCCACGCCTGTTGCGAGCACAGAATCGGCGCCCACGGACATTGCTACGGTACCGCCGCTGCCGACAGCTACGCCATCGCAGACAGCGACGCCGCGTGCCACGGCCACACCACGCGCCACCGCCACGGCCACGCCGCGCGCCACGGCTACGCCGCGCGCCACGGCCACACCATCGCCGACTGCCACACCATTGGAGACACCCACACCACTGCCGACAGCCACGCCATCGCCGACAGCCACGCCGCGCGCCACGGCCACGCCACGCGCCACAGCCACAGCCACGCCGCGTGCCACGACCACGCCACGGCCGACTGCCACGCGGCGCGCGACGGCAATGCCCGCTGTCACCGCCAACCCGCCCCTCGCCACAACGATTGTGGACGGCGTGCGGCTGCACCTGGGGCCCGACAAGAACTTCCCTGTTGTGACGCGCGTCGACAGCGCAACCGTGCTGCGCGTGACAGGTGAAAACAACAATTGCGCATGGCTGCGCGTAATGACCGACACAGGCGTGGCCGGCTGGGTGGACGCCGATCCCAGATACATCGTGTTGGATGTGACCTGCAGCGCCATTCCCGATGCGCTGGGTATGGCGCGCCGCCCGTCGACAGCCGCCACGCGCACGCCGCAGCGCACGCCTACCGAGACACCCACGCCGACGCCCTCCGCATCGCCGCTGCCGCCGCTTGGCATGGGGCCGCATGTTGCGCCGCCTACGGCCACACCGCGCCCACGCCCGCGCGCCACGGCCACGCCGCGTGGGCGCGTCCTCGCGACACCCCTGCCGGCATTGCCCACAGCCACGCCCGATCTGCTGGCCGCCGCGGCCGTGGGCGGCCCCGCTGGGGTTTCCATTGTTGCGCCGCCCGCCGGCCTCACGTCGCGCAACCGTGAGGATTTCGTGTGGGCGGCCGACGCCGAACTGCAGCCCGGCCAGGTCTATGAGGTTGCCTTCTGGCTGCCTGGCCAGGGCCCTCAGGATGGCCTGGGCTGGACGGAAGCGACCATCGGCAATTCAATCACCGTCAAACTCTATGAGCAGCCACCCGGCACCTACTACTGGGGTGTTTGGCTGGGCACCTATATCAACGGCGAGTACTTCCGCCTGCGCTACCTGGGCGGGGGACAGCCGATTGAAGTGGCACGCGAGCCCGTGCCCACTGCGGAACCCATTCAGGGTGGCGGTGGTGGTGGGGGCGGCGGCGGTGAACCCGTCCCGGAGCCGACTGCGGACCCGGGCGGCGACTGCCCGCCCGATGCGCCCTGCAAACCGTAACGACGAAAAGGTGCTTTGCCGCATGTCAATTGATGCAATCCGACCCCATCGATGGATGACCCTTGCGTTTTGTTTTATTGTGCTGGGCGTAGCCGCACTCTGGAACGCGCCCGCGCTTGCGCAGGAGCCGGCGGAGCCACCCCTCAAATCCGAAGTGCAGAACGCGCCGCCGGCAGTTGGGGCCGCGGCAGTGCTCACCGACACCACGGTGCTGCTGCCGCTGGTCTTTGACGAACAAGCCTTCCCGCCCGGCAAGGTCTCTTTTGTGCCTGTCATCACCAACGGCACGTTTGATGGTGGGAAAGATGTCGGGTGGACATGGACGCAAAATGGCGTTGCGTACCCGCTGATCTATCCCACCAACGCGCTGCAACTGCCCAGTGCCATCCCGCCCGCGGCGACGCCTTCCTACCTTGCCTGGCTGGGGGGTGATCCCAGGGATTACAGAGATGATCGCCTCAGCCAGACAATTCAGTTGCCTTCCGACTACACAGTCAGGCTGCGCTTTGACTACTTCACTGCTTCTGCAGAACCTGTCTGCAACGCCGATCCGAACCTGAATCGCGACCGAGCCGCTCTCTATGTTGGCAACAACGCTGGCTACAAGCTTGCAGAGCCGGCCTTTGCGCTCTGTCGCGGCGGCGTTTCGGCCGGCTGGACGGAGCGCACTCTGGACTTAAGCCAGTATCGCGGTCAGAAGGTCACGATTCAGTTCCGGGTGGAAACAACCCCCAACTTCAACAGCAATCTCTACCTCGATAACATCGAACTCTGCGGGCTGAGCGGTGACCTTTCGCTGCCGCAGCAATGCGCGTTCGCCGGCTGGCAGGAGACGACCGCAGGCTCGGCCACACGCGGCGGCGTCAGCCGGACAAACGGCAAGTCCTCCATGCCCTCACTGGCCATCAGCAACCAGGGCCGCCCCTTCCTCGCCTGGGCCGACCTGACGCAGGGCAATTCCGAAATCTATATCCGCCGGTGGGACGGGCTGCTCTGGCAGGAGATGAGCGGTCAATCGGCCTCGGGCGGTGGCATCAGCAAGAACGGCGGCGAGAGCACAGCGCCGAGTGTGGCCGCCGCGCCAAACGGTGCGGTCTATGTGGCGTGGCAGGATACGAGCAGCGGCAACAGCGATATCTACGTGCGCTGGTGGAACGGCGCGGCCTGGAATGAGGTCGGGGGAGGATCGGCTTCGGGCGGCGGCGTCAGTTACAACAGCACGATCTCGCGTGCGCCGAGCATCGCCGTGGCCTCCACGGGCGTACCCTATGTGGCCTGGAGCGACCAGCGCGCTGGTGTGGGCGAAATCTTCGTCAAACGCTGGAACGGTTCATACTGGGAAGAGGTTGAGCCAGGCTCGGCCGGCGGCGGTGGCATCAGCAACAATGAGGGCGAATCCACCGACCCCGTGCTGGCGGCCGGCGACGACGGCACGATCTACGTAGCGTGGAGCGACGCGGTGGAGGGCGGGGACAGCGAAATCTACATGCGCAAGTACAAGCAAGGCGACGGGTGGAGCGACGTGGGGCTCGGCTCAAGCACGGGCGGCGGCATCAGCAACAATTTGGCCGCCTCCTACAGCCCCGCGCTGGCCGTGGGGCCCGGCGGCCGGCTCTATCTTGCCTGGGTGGACGAGAGCGACGACAACGACACGGAAATCTATGCGCGCCTCTGGGATGGCAGTTCGTGGAAGGACATGGGAGGCGACTCGGCCAGGCGCGGCGGCATCAGCAACAACGGCGCGCCTTCGCAGGACCCGTCGGTGGCCGTGGACCGCTTCAACCGCGCGATTGTGGCCTGGGGCGACCAGAGCAGCGGGAGGTCGGAGATCTACCTGAAGCGCTGGAACGGGGCTGGTTGGGAAGATGTGGGCGGTTCCTCCGGTGGCGGGGGCATCAGCAGCAGCGGCACCTTCAGCTATGAGCCATCGGCCGCCGTTGGCCCGGACGGAACTCCCTATGCCGCCTGGAGCGCCGTCTCCTCCAGCGTCCAGATCTACATCCGGCGCTACATGCTCGACTAACAGCGTAATTCGACGCAAAGCCGCAAAGGCGCAAAGCAAAGCGAGAACAGCAGGAAAAGCCT
>CAYRVP010000069.1:0-20291 GCA_964427845.1 uncultured Caldilineaceae bacterium | reverse complement strand
ACGGGAGCGTCACGGTCAATCAACTGCGCCCGGTCGCGATCGAAGACCTTTTGCACCTCGATGCGAATGGCATCCCAGTCGGCCTTGAAGATCCACATGTTGCCTGCGTAACCCTGCTGCACGAGCGGGTAGCCGATCACCTCACCGGTAATCTGCTCCCTTTCGAGCGCAATTGCAGAGCGCACCACCTTGAGGGCGGCGACGACGCCCATATCCGTCTGCACCGAGTCGCTGACTGCATTGTACAACGCGGGCAACCGGGTGAGGATATTCTCGTTGAGCACCTGGTTGCGGATTGCCCAGATGAAACGCTGCTGGCGGCGGGCGCGGTCGAGGTCGCCCCCTAGTCTGCGGCTGCGTACATAGACGAGCGCCTCGTCACCACTCAACCGCTGGATGCCGGGCTTGACGTTAAGGACCACATCCTCAATCTGGAAGTAGTCGTAGTAGGCGCAGTCAATGTCCACTTCGACGCCGCCCAGGGCGTCCACGAGTTTGACGAAACCGGCGAAATCGAAGCGCACCCAGTGATCGATATGGATGCCCATCTTCTCTTCGATGATGGATGCGAAGAGCGCGGGGCCACCGCCTCCCGGTTCATCCTTCTCGCCCAGGTAATCGATCACGTTGATCTTGTTGGGCTGGTGGCCGGGGATGACGTCGATGTAAATGTCGCGCGGGATGGAGATGACACCGGCACGGCCGCCGGCCTCGTCGAGCGCGACGATCATCATCACGTCGGTGCGCCAGTTTGGCGTATCTGGACGGCGATCACTGCCAAGTACGAGGATGTTCGTGGTATGGTCGAGCGGGCGACCGTCGTCGGGGGCTGCGGCGGGCGCAGCGGGTGCGCTGGCAGCCAACTGTGCATTGGGCGCTGCAGCCAGTTTCTGCGGATCCACCGTCGTCTCGGCCACCTGCACCAGCGCGGAGACCGCAGCCGCTTCCTCGGCGGAAGCGGCGGAACCGACAGCCACAGGCGCGTCAACGCCACCGGCCTCGCCCTGGGGTTTGTTCCCGCAGGCAATCACCAGGTTCGACAAAATGAGCAAGATGGAGAAGAGGGTCAGTGTGCGCGCACGGCGCAGCGGGCGCGCCGGCGCCTTGTCAGTAGTTGTGGGCGATGTAGACACGATGAACTACCTCCAATGGGACCTTAGCGCAGTGGCAGCAGTGAGGGCGGGCACGCGTCGGCTCCGGTGCTGCACCTACTATACCTGAAATGCACACTTGCAGCAACTGCGTGGCGACGGCTGACAGGTGGCTGCGGCCTCAACCAGCCCGGCCACGATGAACCTACAATCTGGTTGAGAGGCGTGCAAAGGCTGCGGCGATCTCCTCATACAGCGCGACGGTTTGCGCGTAGTGATACGTGCGCGCTGCCAGAAATTCGTCCAGCCCGCGCCCGCCCGCTTGCGTGTAGCGAAGCGCCTGGTGAGCAAGCTCGAGCTTGTCGGCGTCGCGCACAAGGCGCGCTTCGGGGCTTGCGTCGGCCGCATACTCCTCCCACAGGGCCAGCCACTCGTCGCCGGCGGGCATCGTCGCCATGATTGTGCGCATTGCCGTGCGCTCGGCGCCATGCTTCACAGCGGCGCTCAACAACGCCGTGGTGCGGTGGGGCAGGTCGGTGACAATGCTCTCGGCGAGGTCATGCACCAGGGCGATGCGCAGCACGCGGCTTATGTCGAGCGGATCTGTCAACTGCGCCGCCGCCGGATCGCGATTCACCGCCTCGGCCAAAGCAAGTGCAAGCAGCGCCGTGGCAAAGGCGTGGTCCGCCACGCTCTCGGCGGGCGAGATACCGGCCAGCAGCCAGCCCATGCGCGGCAGCCGCTTGAGGTCGTTGACATGGTCGAGCAGCGAAAGTAGCGTCATGGAAGGTCATTGCCAAAAGAGAATGACAGGGCGACGCGGCGGCCGCCCTGTCATTTGCCAGGTCAATGCAGTTGACTTTGGCGCCGGCAACTAGCCGTAGACCTGGTAGGTGGGCTTGGGAGCCGGTGCGTAGTTGATGCCGCCGGTGCTCGTGCCCATGTAGATTGTGCCTGCGGCGGGCGCGCCCGGCTTGGTCTGCAATGCTTCGGCCACGGGCGCCTCCAGCGGCTGGAGTTCCGACTCGGGCAGCGGCTGTGCGGCCTTGCGGCGCGGCCAGGCAAGCTTGAAGTTGAAGTACTTGCGCTTGCTGGCCGATGCCACGTCGGCGGCTGTGACTGGTGCGGGCACGGCTGCCAGCTTGGTCGCCGTCAACGGAACGGGCACGAAGCCCTTGGAGATCTGAGCGGGCGGAACTGTGGCCGTCACTGAGGCTTTCTTGGGCTGGGGAGCGGGCGCCGCCGCGGCGACCGGGGCCGGGACGGGTGTGCCTACCGTGGCCACCTCCAGGGGTTGCTGCTGTACTTCGGCGAGCACTGCCTCGCCCGCCTTGGCCTTGCGTCGGAACGTGCGTTTGGCCTTGGGAACCGAGGCTCGCGCCGGGCGATCCTGCATCAGCTCACGCCGCTGGTAGAAGATACCGGCAACCAGCAGCACCAGGTAGAACCACGGTCCCGAAGCGGTTGGTAGCCCATTGAGCTGGCTCATGCCCGCAATCGTGATGAGGCCGCCGGCAAATGCGGTGAGCACCACGAGCGCCCAATCGAGCGCAAAGTAGAGCAGCACGCCTCCCATCAAACCGCCCACGGCCGCAACCGCCCACTGCGCCCACCCAACCATTTCGTAGTGGCCGCCTGCCCACCAGGCCAGCAGGCCGGTGGCAACTGCGCCCACGAAAATGGTGCCGGCGCGCTGCACGATCAGCGCGACGCCGGCGAAGGTGAGTGCGACGCCAAGGCGCACGAACTCGTTGAACGGTGCAACGGCCGCCGGCAGCACCGGCAGCAAGAAGTCACTGACAAAGAGGCCCAGCAGAAAGCCAACGGCCGCGACGAAGACCCAGAAGAACTTGCGGCCAAAGAAGAGAGAGATGATGCCGCTGACGAGGACGAAGACGGGTGTCAGCAGCGCGAGGATGGTGGTGATGGAGCCAAATACACCGGCAACAAAATCCCAGATGGCAGTCATGGTGGCGTTGTCCTTGCGATGAAGAGTGTGATGAAATCCGGGCGACGATGGGACAGCCAACGTGTTCAGTTGTGGAACCATTGTAATTGAACAGGGTTGCGGGCGCAAGTATCAAAAACGGGTGGTCGGGTGGTCGGGTGTCGGCACAACGACGCCCGACACCCGACCACCCCGCTTTTCTACCCAAAGCGCAGCGGCGCGGGTTGGTCCGGCTCGCGCGCAACGCCGACTTCGTAGGCGCCTGTGCCGCGCGGGCTGAAGTGGCGCACGCGCAGCGTGTAGCGGCCCGGCGTCAGTGACGTGAGAATGCGCGACGCGAGGCCGCGCCCGCTGTCATCATCCTTGGCCACCATGCGCGTATCGGTGTCGGGGCCAAAAATGCTGATCACCGTGTCAATGCGGCCGTAGGTCTCAATGCGGTAGGTGCCAATGCGGTCCACATCAAAATGGAAGGTGTCCATCGACCCCATCTCGCCAATCGAGGCATTCACGCGCTGGCCATTGGTTGGCAGCACGGGAATCGGCCGGGTCTTGAAGGGATAGAGAATGCCCGCGTACTTCTTGTCCGTCTCGGAGGGGACCTTGTTCCAGCCCACCTCGTAGGTCGGGTCGGTGAGGAACTGTCCCGGAATGGGGTAGAGCATAATCGACGCGGGGTCGTACTCGCTGAATTTTGTGAGGTCGGCGCTGTAGCGGGTGAAGACATTGATGTCCACTTGCTCGTGCGTCCAGTAATTGGGCGCACCCTGGTAGTAGTCGTAGACGGCCTTCTTGTTCCACGGAATCGCGGCGCAGGGGTTCTGGTGCTCGTGAATCATGGCCAGCGTATGGCCAAATTCGTGGGCGACCACGCGCGCGTACTCGTCCTGCGGCGTGTCGCCATCCAGCCAGCCGAAGTTGATTGTTGGTTCGTCCAGGGGCACGGCGAGGCAGTCGGTGCCGACATAAGACCACGAGCCGCGATACTTGAAGGAGATACGAATCTCGGCATTGGGGTCGCTGCCGAACTCGAACTTGAGGTTGGCGTACTTTTCCCACGTCTTCGCCAGCGGCACGCAGCGGTCGGCAATGCGTGGGTCGCCATCAAGAAAGCGCACGCGCAGCACCCGCCCCGGTTTCCAGAGCTTGCCGGTGAGCGCAGCGATTTGCAACTCGCTGACGAGCACGCCGGGCATCAGCTCACGCGCCGAAAGCTCGACGGGTGCGTTCTGGGGATTCTCGCGGATTGAAAGCTGGGCCGCGATCAGCGTGGCATCGGGTGGCAGCTCGCGGTCAATACACGCACGGGGGGGCGTCATGGGACAAGTCCTTGTCGGCGGCGATGATGTTGCAATGGTTTCCAGTGTGCGCTGGCGCGCAGCGGGGTTGTTGCGCTTGCCCTACATTATAGACCGCAGGTAAAGACACGCGCAAGCCGCTGCGCCGCGCCGGTTGCGCATGCAGCGTCCCCCACGTATATTCTGGCAATGGAGGCGCGATGGTGATGCGAATGACCCAGTCAGGCAGGCACATACGCGCTGCGCTGACCACCACCCTGCTTGTTGGCGGCTGCTTCGTCGTCCTGCTGGCCGCCATGGGGCCGGCGCGCGCACAGACATCGCCAATTGTTGCCTACTTCACCGATAATGTTGCGGCCACTGTCATTACCACAACGGAGACGCCGCTGGAAGCGGCGCTTCTCGACCTTATTGACGCGTCGACGACTTCCATCGACCTTGCAATCTACGACTTCAGTCGTGAGTCAATCCGCGATGCGCTTATCGAGGCGCACGATCGCGGCGTTGCAGTACGCGTGGTGGGCGACAACAAGGCGCGCGGCGCGCTTGGCTCACGCGCGAATTTCGACATGCTGGAGGCCGCCGGCATTCCCGTAGTGGTGGATGGCGTTGTGCCGACCGCGACAGTCGCCCTGGCGCAAATTCCCGCCGAATCATCCGCTGCAGCGCCCGACGAGATGCTGCAGAGCCTGATCATGCACGACAAGTACTTCATTGTAGACAAGCGTTGGGTGTGGACCGGTTCCGTGAACATGAGCGATTCGGACATCACTCTCAACCACAATAACGCGCTGGAGATCGACAGCCCGGCGCTGGCCGCGCTCTATCAGGGCGATTTTGACCAGATGTTTGGCGGCGCGTTCGGCACCGACAAGGTCGCAGTCGTCACCCACACGGTGGACATCAGCGGCACGCTTGCGCAGGTCTACTTTGCGCCGCAGGATATCCCCATCGAGCAGGTGATCGCCGCTGTCAATGGTGCGCAGCGCTCAATTGACTTCGCCATTTTCACATTCACCGATGATGCCCTGGCCGACGCATTGATTGCGGCGCACGCGCGCGGCGTTCGTGTGCGTGGCTTGTGGGACAGCCTTGCCGCGGGCAACAGCAGCGCCGATGATGAGCGTATGTGCGCGGCCGGCCTTTCCATTAAAATTGAGAACACGCGCGGGTTGATGCACAACAAGATGCTTGTGATTGACGCGCAGGGCGACGCGCCGGAGGTGGTCACCGGCTCGCTCAATTGGACGGCCGGGGGCAACAACGGCAACAACGAGAACACGCTTGTGATCAAGAGCGGTGCGCTGACGCAGCAGTACGCCGATGCCTACCAGTCGCTATGGACAGCCGTTACGGTTGAGCCCTGCAATCCGGAGTCAATTGTCAGTTGGGATGTGCGCATGCCGATTGTCTTCAATGACGCCGCTGCGCCCACGCCGACGCCGCTGCCCGAGGAGCCGACGCCCACTTCCACCCCATTACCCACGGCCACTGCCACACCTACCAGCACGCCTACGAGTACTGACGAGAGCGGCGTTCACATCAGTCGGATTGTCTACAACCCGCCCGGTGACGACCTGGCGGGTGAACTGGTTGAACTGGTGAATGACGGCCAGGCCGCGGCGCAGCTTGAAGCGTGGACACTTTCGGATGCCGCCAACACGCCCAATGTCTACACTTTTCCTGCATTTGAACTCGCGCCGGGAGCCGCGGTGCGTGTCTGGGTCAAGCCAGGTGTCGACGCGCAAGCTGATCTCTTCTGGGGGCGGGAGCAGCCTGTGTGGAATAATGATGGCGACCGCGCGATGGTGCGCGATGGTGCGGGTGTGGTGGTGGCCGAATGCGCCTATGAACCGGCGACGGGCGAGGCGTTATGTCCGTAAAGAAGAGAGAGCGGGAGCCGGACATGGGAGACCAGAGATCGACGGGCGAAGCGTTCGGTTTTCGGGATGCGCCGGCGGAGGAACCCGGCCGGGTTATCACCTATCTCGCCGCCATCAGCGAGGCGCTGCGCGAGGAAATGGCGCGCGACCCCAGCGTGCTCGTCATGGGTGAAGATGTCGGCGGTGCGTTTGGCGGTGCGTTCAAGGTGACCAAGGGGCTTGCCGCGGCGTTCGGCAGTGCGCGCGTAAAGAACATGCCCCTGGCCGAATTGGGCTTCGTCTCGGCAGCGACGGGTATGGCGCTCATGGGGCTGCGCCCCGTCATCGAGATGCAGTTCGCCGACTTCATCTCCACCGCCTTCGACAGCATTGTCCAGTTCGCGGCGACCACGCACTACCGCTGGGGCGGCGCGGTGCCGTGGGTCATCCGTGCGCCTTCAGACGGCGGGCTGCGCTCGGGCCCCTTCCACAGCCAGAATCCCGAGGCGTGGTTTGTGCATACACCCGGGCTCAAGGTGGTGGCCCCGGCCACCCCCGCCGACGCCAAGGGGTTGCTGCTGGCGGCGATTCGCGACAATAACCCGGTTATCTACTTCGAGAGCAAGCCGCTCTATCGGTCACTCAAGGGCTATGTGCCGATGGGCAACGTGACCGTGCCAATTGGCGTCGCGCGTATTGCCCGCAGCGGCAGCGACCTCAGCATCATCAGCTATGGCGCGATGGTGCATCAGGCGCTGGCCGCGGCAGATGCACTGGCCGCCGAGGGCATCGACGCCGAGGTGCTGGACCTGCGCACACTCAAGCCGCTGGACGGCAAGGCGCTATTGGCAACGGCGCGCAAGACGGGCAAGGTGCTGGTGGTGCACGCCGCCAATCGCCTTGCAGGAACCGGAGCGGAAGTGGCCGCGCTGATTGCCGAGGAAGCCTTTGAGTGGCTGGATGCGCCTGTGCGTCGCCTGGGCGGGCTTGATGTGCCCGTGCCCTTCAGCCCGCCGCTGGAGGACGCCTACCGGCCCAACGCCGAGAAAATTGTCCAGGCGGCGCGCGAACTGGCGCGCTACTGACGCGCGATCGCAGCGCGACCGCAGCGGCGGCGGGCTATGACTATCCTGCCGTGCGTCGCGAGCTGCTCGGCGGGAACCGGCGCAGGTTTGTCGTCACCCGCTGCCTATGCTAAAATCGCCGGTGGAGAGGTCGCATAGTCCGGCCGAGTGCGCTCGTCTCGAAAACGAGTAGGGCTTATCACCCTCGAGGGTTCAAATCCCTCCCTCTCCGCTCAAGCAAGTGCGAACGTGCAGCGAGTCTTCCAGTTCCGGAAGACTCGCTGCATTTCTGCACTTGACGGCCCGCCACTTTGTGAGTAGACTCACCTCAGCGCTACAGGACGACGATGCTTGATCCGTCGCCTCGTGGTCATCGACGCCATCATCGCAGCCGCCGCAGTTGTGCACAGGAAGCCCGCCCGGGCTTGCCGCGCACTGCTGCAAGAAGGGAGTGTGGGACGTGAGCCCTCTCAAGTTCCTGTTCGCGGGAAGCGCAGGCGCGCGCCCCGCCAACGGGCCAACCGCGCAGCCTTCCGCCCAGTCCACCAGCCGTCCAGCGTCCGCCCAAGCGCATAAACCAGTGCCACCACCTGTAGCGATTGCGCGCCGCAATGCGCCGCCCGCATGTCCCTACTGCCGTGCGCCGGTGGCCAAAATCCCCAAGTATAAAGCGATCTGCGACCGCTGCGGCAAGACCTACTACACCCGCGTCCGCCCCGGCGAAAGCCACCCCGCACTGGTTACGGCGCGCCAGGTGGCCGCGCTTGACGAGAGCCGCGCAACGCAACCACGTTGGCTGCGCCTGGCAACGGCCGCCGAGGCGCAGGAGGAGAGCAGCTATAACTGGTTCTGGGCGCACTCGACGGCCGAGGCACAGTGGCGCAAACTCAGCCGCGCCATTGCGCAACATGTGATCGATGGCAACTGGCTGCTCTTCCGCAATGCGCGTTTTGAGATGGCCGAAATCCGGCGCAAGCAGGCGCGCCTGCGCGAAGCGCTCGATCTCTATCTCGAAGTCTGGTACTTCGACCTCAACGGGCCGCGCGACGCGTGGGGCGCATCGAGTACCCGCCGCATCTACGAGAGCGCACCCTTCAGCCCTGCCAAGGGCATCAGCACACCCGTGGTTGCGCGCTGGGTCAATCGCTTGGGCGTGCGTCTTGAACTCGATCGCCAGCAGTTGCAGGAGCGATTTGACGACGTGGCCGTGCGTGCATACCGCAGCCATGAATTGCCGCTGCCGCCCGCCGATGCCTGGCGCTCGCTAGCGCCCGAAATCGTTGTCTAGACGGGGAACGGAGTGTTGCGGGTAACCCGCGTAACCGGCCGACCGATAGTTGACGGCGCATGAGCGTGCTACAATGGCTCAGTCTCCATTTGCCTTCCCGGCGCACTGTAATGCGATTGGGGAGATCACGCCAGCCACCATGCGAAGGAATGCTTCGGCCATGAGTTGCACCTCCCCGTGCGCAGTCTTCGCCGCCGGCCTGGTGCACGTGCGCGCCGCCGGACAGAGCCGACCGTCATATCTCTATGTTTTTCTTCCGGCGGCCATGGCGATGGTGTTGGCCGGCTGCAGCGCTGCGGCAACGGCGCGCATCCCGACGGCCACACCCACGTCTGTTGAATTGATGCAAGTGACCTTGCCGGCGACGCCGACGCCGCTCGTCGTGCTTGCGCTGCCCACTGCGCCGCCTACACCCATGCCCAGCGCCACGCCAACGCCGGCGCCCGAAGAGGGTGTGGTGGTCGAGGTCGTGACCGGTGATACGCTGCGCGTGCTCATCAATGGTGATGAGCAATTGGTGCGCATGGTGGGTGTGCAGTCCCCTCCCCTTTCGGACGCGCTGGGGCCGCTGGCCGTGGTGTCCACACAGGGGATGGTCCAGGGCCAACTTGTGCGCCTTGTGCGCGACATCACGAACCAGGACGGCAGCCGCCGCCTTATGCGCTACATCTACCGGCAAAGTGACGATCTCTTTGTGAATGCCGAGGTTGTGCGCCAGGGTTGGGGGCGGGCGATTGCCGGCGAGCCGGACACGGCGCAACAGCAGGTGCTCGAGGACGCAGAAACGCAGGCCGCTGCTGCAGCTGTGGGAATTTGGGTGGCAAAGCGGGGACCGGCGACTAACCAGGATGCCACGCTGTACGCGGGGCCGGGACTTGATTTTGCCGTCGTGGCAAATTTGCCCACCAACACCGCGCTCCAGATCGACGCAGTCAGTCCCGACGGTCTCTGGTTTCGTGTGGCCGGCACGCAATGGATTCCTGATTTCTTTGTGGTGAACGCACCCCCGGCCACCTCATTGCCGCTCGCGGCGGTGCCGACGCCCACAGCCAACTGGACACCGACGCCCGTGCCCACGCCGCGTGAACCAACGCCCACGCCGACACCTGTGCCCACCTTTGCCATCGGTGCAATCAAGATCATCCAGTTGGAGAGGCTCAACGAGTACTTTGTACTGCGCAACGACACCATAGGTGCGATTGCCCTTTTGGACTGGAAGTTGAAGTCGGAAAACGGTGGCGAAATCTGTTTCCTCAGCGGCGTCATCGGACCGGGTGGGCTGGCGCGCTTCTGGTCAAAAGCTGATGCGCCACCACCGGACTACTCGTGCAACCTCGAGTGGGAGATGTGGGCCGACCTCGATGACGACACCGCCATTCTCTTCGACCCATCGGGCAAGATCGTTGACACCAAAAAGAATCCAATCTACACACCGCCTGGTGGGGATTGAGGCCCGCAGGGTGTGAACTTGCTGGATTGCTGACTCAAAATCATCGTCGCCATCATCGCTGAAACGAGTCTGATTGTGGAATCGATTTCTACGTTCCTGCGGCGGGCTCTTCTGCTGTCGCCGACCGTCCTTTTGGGCGCGACCGACGCGCCAACCGCCGAACGTGCACCCGCAAGTGAACCGAATTCCAATTGGCTGGCGCGATTCCGTAGGAGGCAGGCCACGCGCGCCCTGCCCGCAGACCTGCCGGAGCGCGCGCGTCTGCTCGACCTCTGGGCGCAGGGCAGCCAGTGGCTGCATTACCGCGACGGGCGTGCCGCCATGGCTGAGACGTTCCTGCGCAACGGGCGCGGCGTGGAGGCGCTTGAGCAATTGCTTGAGGTCTGGTACATCGACCTGAATGGGCCACGCAACGCGCAGCCGCCCAGCGAGGCGCTGCTGCTCACCGAAGCGCCCCCCTTTGATGCGCGCCAGGGCGCGACGCGGGCAGACGTGCGGCGACAGGTGCGTCATCTCATGGCGCAACTGCGCCTTGAGGTGGACGATATCCAGGCGCTCTACTTTGCAGCCACGACCACGACGCACCGTCGCCATGGACTGCCGCTCTCCCCTGCACAGGCGTGGCTGGCCGTGGCTGCGCAACTGCTGGACTGACGGTGCGGGCCGCTTTTGCGGCACGCGCCATTCCATGCAATCATTGGGTGTAGTACGGATCGGATCCAGCCAAGGAGCGAAGCAATGGCGTTGACATTTGCGCCCGGCGAAATGGTTGCACTGCCTGAAATTCCGCTCGCGACGCAGGTCGTGCTGCCTGCGCTGCAGAGTGCGGTGATTGTGGTGGACATGCAGAACGACTTTGTGAAGGCTGAGGGGCGGCTGGTTGTACCCGATGCGTTGCCTACCCTCCCGGCAATTGCCTCGCTGCTGGAACGCGCACGCGCCGCCAATGTGCACGTGGCTTACACGCAGGATACTCACTTTGAAGGGGACAAAGAGTGGGCCATTTGGCCCGAGCACTGCCGGCGCGGCACGTGGGGCTGGGAGATTATCGACGAACTCGCGCCCCAGGCCGCGGACCTGGTCGTGCAAAAGAGCCGCTATGATGGCTTCTATGATACAGCGCTCGACCATTATCTGAGTCGGGTTTGGGAAGTGAAGCACCTGGTGATTGTGGGCACAATTGCCAGCATCTGCGTGCTGCACACGGCAGCATCGGCGGGGCTGCGCTGGTTCCACGTCGTGACGCCTGCCGATGGCGTTTCGGCGCTGAATGACTTTGATCAGGCGCTGGCGCTGCGACAAGTTTCGTGGCTTTACGCCGGGCAGGTGGTGCGAAACGGTGCGGAGATTGAATTCGCATAGTCAGATAGCCTTGCGCAGAGGGTGCCAGCGTGACGGCATAGAAACAAATACAGGGCGACCCGCTGGGGTCGCCCTGTTGTTTTCAACGTGGATTCTCGACTGTCGCACCGTTGTGCACTCGCGTGCTATGCGATCTGCGGCTCCAGCAGGCCGTAGTTGCCGTCCTTGCGGCGGTAGATGACGTTGGCCACGCGGCTCTGCGGGTTGAAGAAGACAAAGAAGTCGTGACCCAGCAGTTCCATCTGCTCGACCGCCTCCTCTTCGTCCATGGGCTGGATGACAAACTGCTTGCGGCGAATAATCTGGCCGGTGACTTCTTCCGGCTCGGTGTCGGCGGCGGCGACGGCGGCAGCCACCAATTCACTCTGCACCGCAACCGAGGCGGTGGTCCGCCGGCGCTCGGTGGTGACACGACCTTTGAAGCGCTCAATCTGCCGCGAAATCTTGTCCACCGCTGCATCAATCGAGGCAAAAATGTCGCTCGTGGTCTCCTCGGCACGTAGAATCTGCCCGTTTGACCACATGGTAATCTGCACCGTGTAGCGGTCAGCCGCCGATTTGGCGGCCATCTGGCTGATTTCGGTGCGCACCTCGTTCAAGTTGGGCAAATAGCGTTCGAGCCTTTGCACCTTCTTGGCGACATATTCCTCAATCCAATCGGTAATTTCGACATTGCGGCCATGAACAAGCACTTTCATGGTCAGGTCTCCTTTCTGCATGGGTCGGCAAATGGAGTCTGTGAGAAGAGCGGCGCCGAATGCAGCGGTCGCTCGGAGCTACCGGTGTGGGGTCATGTGCGCCGGGCGCGCGCGCGCAGCCGGCGCACTAGAGAACGCAGATGCAGATGCGAAAATGGGGTTGGTCGCGGCGAAGGGTCGCGTGCGTTGCAGGGCGCGGGCAGGTCGGGTGGCCAGTGGAGCACTGGGTCGTTGGGGAGATCGACATGGGAGTGCACGGGGCATCCATGACCAAATTGTAGTCGCCCCGTGGTGTGTTGTCAATCGGCTTTTTTGGCGGCGTTGGCGGACCGGCAGCACGCCGTGCAACGCCGGGTCGTCAGCACAAGTCAGTCCAGCGGGCTGTGCGCGTGGGGCGGCAGCAGGGGGCGGGCGAGCGTAAGTGCGTACACTGCCGTTGCACCGGCAACGCGTGCGGCCTGCGCACAGGCGCGCAAGGTCGCGCCCGTAGTGTAGACGTCGTCAATGAGCAGCAGCCGCTTGCCGGCTACCGCGGGGTGCGCCGCAAAGCTGTCGTGCACATTCACCTGGCGCTCGGCACGCGTCAATCCGACCTGCGGGCGTGTGTCGCGCCGGCGCTCAAGCCACCCACTCTCGAGCGTCAAGCCGGTAGCGTGGCAGAGATGCGCCGCCAGCAATTCAGACTGGTTGTAGCCACGCATTGCCAACCGCTCGGCATGGAGTGGTACGGGGACAACGGCGTCAAGCGCCAGCGGCTGCCACACAGGGTCGCCAAGCGCGGCCACCAGATACCGCCCAAGCGACGGCGCAAGTTGCGGTTGACTCTCGTATTTGAGAGCATGGATTGCCGCGCGCAGCGGCGGCGCGTAGATGGCTGCCGCACGCGCCCAGACCACCGGGTCATCAACAAGTGCGCGGCATGGCGCGCACTTGTCTGGGCTGGCCTGGGGCTGGCCGCAGCGGGGGCAGCACGGTTGCGGAATGGGAACGACAGCCTGGGCGCAGCGATCACAGAAGTGCTGACCGGCGTGGCCGCAGCCTGCGCAGATTGGGGGAAAGAGCAGATCGGCAACGGCATGTGCGGCGCGCCGCAGCGGTGCGGTCTTCATTGGGAGTCAGCAAGCACGCGGTGATTGGGCGATGGGTCAGGGAATGGCCGGCCCGGCGGGGAACCAGGTCTGGAGCAGATCATTAATGAAGGTGCGCAGATCGTCGCCCAGGATAAGCAGTATTGCCAGCAGCACAATCGCAAGCAGGATGATAACAAGTGCGTATTCAACAAAGCTCTGCCCGCTGCGGTTGGATGGCAACCTGGACATTGACAATTCCTTTCGAGTCGACCGGCCGCACCTGTACGCGTCCCGGACACAATGCAGCTCCGAGTATAGCCGCGGAGGCGCACGCGGGCCAAGCCGTCGGCGCTGCGCAAGCGCTGTGCTATACTGAAACGGCATTCACGCCCGACGCACTCTCCATCTGCCTCGCCGCAGCGAATGCTCCCCGTCGCCGGCCGCCGTGCGCGCCGCAAACAAGGATCCTCATCGTGACAGACATCGCGCGCCTCCATGATATGCAGACAATTGACACCTACTGGGAAAAGCTGCGCAGGCGCCTGCTGCAACTGCAGAAACTGCTTGCCGAGCCGGCGGAGGTGGTGGATGCACGCGCTGCGCTGGCCGAGTCTGTTGCCTCTCTCCATGGCTGGCAGGGTAAGCAGACCGACGCCGAGCTTGCCGCCAAGGGGCTTGAGCAGCGCATTGGCTCGACCGACGCCAGATTGATGGGCGGCAGCGTGCGCGACCCCAAGGAATTGCAGGCGCTGCAGGCGAGCGCTGAAGCTCTGCGCCGCCAGATGATCGCGACCGAGGAAGCAGGCGTTGAGGCGCTGTTGCATGTTGAGGAGCTTACCGAGCAGTGCGCAGCGCAGAGCAAGGCGCTTGCGGCGCTTGAGGGCGCATGGCGCGCACGTCACGAAGAGCTTGTCGCTGAAGAGACGAAACTCAAACGCCAGGCTGTGCAGTTGAAAGGACAGCGGGCGCGCCTGGTGGATGCGTTGTCAGCGGCGGATGTGGCGACGTACGAGGACTTGCGCAAACGTAAGTCGGGTGTCGCCGTCGCCACAATCGTCAACGGCCAGTGCTCGGCCTGCAACATGCGCATTCCCACGGGCGTCGCCAATGCCGTCAAGAACCACGCCACCGACGCCTACTGCACGAGCTGCGGGCGACTGCTCTTCGCATAATAATTGCTTGCACACTGCGCAGGCTAGACTGCATAGACGGACGAATACAGGCCGGGCGTCTCGCCGTCGCGCGACGCCCGGCCATTCGTTTTGGACTCTACAGCGGCTTCCCGCCGCAAGAGTGGGGGCAGGAACTACTTCGCTACGTGGCAGGGTGCGGGTGCGTCAGCGCGCCATGATCGGCAGGTGAATTGTAACAGGCCAGCGGTAGTTGACTGTGACAGTTTCTGCACGCGTATCGCTGCCATTATGGTGATGCAACAGCAAGATTCCCAGCGCATCCGAGGTCGCGTAGGGGACGAGGCTGAAGCCGATGGTGAGCCGTGTGGCGGGTTCATCGGTGAAGATGGGCGAGCCCACCTGGCCGCTCGTCAGATTCAGGCCGGGTGCTGCCATGTTGTAATGCACCACATCGACCGAATCACCGGCGACGGGAGAGTCAGCGGTGAGCGATGTTGAGTTGACGCGGAGGCTGAAAGCCGGGCGCGCCGCCGAAAGCCCCAGTTTGCTCGCCGGCACAGAGAGCACCATGACGTTGCTGTTGAGCAGCGCGGTCTGCACGTCGCCCGGCGCAAGCACATTGACCGGGTCACCGATTGCGCGCGTGCCGACTTCAAAGTTGTCGATGCCGGTCACGAAGGTGTCGGCGCGCCTGCCGTAGCCATCAAGTGCGAAAGTGGTTGCGTTGTAGACGCGGTAATCGGAAACCTTGTCGTCGTTCGTGTCCACGTAGAAACTGAACTGCACTTCGTTGGGCGTGGCCCAGGGCGCATAGGTGACGATTCCGAAGAAGATGCGGGCGTCTGCCTTGTTGGCCACGGCCGGAAAGTCGCTGGCCACGCCCACATACATGATGTCGGCGGTGGCCGGCGTGGGCGGTTCCTGTGCCGCCGGCGCTTGGGGGCTGCGTGCGACCAGTTCGAGCACAGAGACGAGAGGTCGAGTCGTCGTTGGCGTTTGTGTGAAGGTAAGCGTTTCACCTGTGAGGCCGAGCACCTGAGTAGAAGCGTCGCCTGTACCGAAGTCCAACAGCGACCGCGCAGCGCGCATTTCAGCGACTGGTCGCGGCGCAGCGTAGACCGGCACCTTGAGCACCGGCACGTCAGCGGTAATACGCAAGTCAAATTCACCACCGCTGCTGGTCGGATCGGCGGGCGTACTGTCGCTCGCAGCGTCGTGCTGCGCGTGCAGCACGAGCGCCCCACCTGCCAGCAACGCCATGTCGCTGGGCGAAAGCACCAGCGTACCCGAAATTGCCAGTGTGCCCTGTGCGCTGTCTGTGCGCACACCCAACGTATAAGCGTCCGAGGCACTGACGACACCCGGCGCGCCCCTGCGCAGCGTGTAGGTCGTCGACGGGACGTCCAGGGCGGAGACGGGCGGGAGCAGATAGGAGAGCGTGCGGCTGTTCACATCCAGCACAAAGTGCGCGCGCACGTCTGGCGTTCCCTCCACCGGCAGCGGCGTACTGAAAGTAGACGGGGCAGGCCATAGCCAGATCAGGCCGCTCTCTTCGCTCTGCCAGGCAGTCAGTTCGGCGTCGGTCGCATCGGCAGGTACGCTGCGGTTATTGCGCATCGCCGCCGCATTGGCCTCAAAACGCACCGGCAGAACTGTCGTGCCATTGGCCTGCACTGTCACTGTTGGTGGTGAGACAATGTCGACACCGGCCATGTCCTTTGTCGGCTCATAGGTCAGATTGAAGTGCTGCACCGTTGCGCCCAGGTTGCGCACGCGCAAATTGCGGACGGCGCTGAAGCTTCCCAGCACGTCGGGTGCGCCGAACGAGAGGTTGACGACGCCTGGATCATCGCCATTGAGCGCTACGACCATACTGGTCGCGGCTGCGGTCAGGTCTATGCGACCAGCGCCGATGCGTGCCGGCGTGGCAGGTTCTTCCGACGCAATCGTAACCGCCTGAATGACCGGCATGGCCGTATTCATGAGCAGCGCCTTGAGCTCGTCGACGCGCCAGGTGGGGTGGAACTGGCGCAGGAGCGCCATGGCGCCAGCTACATGGGGTGCGGCCATCGATGTGCCGCTGAGCGACAGTGCGCCGTAACCCGTGCCGCTGTGCGCTGAGGAGACATTCTCGCCAGGCGCGGCGAGATCAGGCTTGAGCGTGCCATCGCGACGCGGCCCGCGCGAGGAGAAGGCGGCAAGCGTGTCACTCACGGGTGCGTCTGGGCCGCCATAGGAGCGATTGGCGGTCGTCGCCGCAACACTGATGGCATAGCTGGCCGAGCCGGGGCTGCCCGCCACGTAGAGTACGTCGCCGCTGTTGCCCGCCGAGGCCACGACGATAATCCCAAGTTGCGCCGCACGGTCGGCGGCGATGCTTGTGCTGTCACCGCTGTCGCCAAAGGGGGAGCCAAGCGAGAGGTTGATGACGTCAAGGTGGTCGCTGAAATCGCCATCCTGGTTGGGGTCCACGGACCACTCGATTGCCAGATCAACGATCAGTGAACTACCGGCGCAGCCAAAGACCTTGAGCGCGATCAGGTCGGCCTCGGGTGCAACGCCGGGGCCGATGCGCATGGACGCAATGGGTGTCGAGCCGTCAAATGGGCCGAGATAGGTTGCGCCGGTTGTCATTACGCCGTAGCCGGCTGCTGTACCGGCAACGTGTGTTCCGTGGCCGTAGCAATCCATTGGGTCGAGGTCGGGCCTGGGAATTGGTTGGAAGGCGCCCGATCCGGGGCTGGCGTTGTAGTCGTCGCCCACGAAGTCGAAGCCATCCACCACCTTGACGCTGGGAAACGCCTCGATATCGTCAATGCGGGTCGTGTCGTTGCGTTCGTAGCCCTTGCCCGATCCGCCGAAGTCGGTGTGGATGTAATCGATGCCGGTGTCGATAATGCCGATGCGTATCTCTTTGCCTGTGAGGGGAAAGCCCGCGCCGCCGCCCCACAGCCCTGGTGCGCCCAGGAAGGGTACGCTGACGTTGTTGTCGGCCTGCTTGGCGAGCAGCGGCCGCACGGCGCGCACGCCCGGCAGTGCGGCCAACTCGTTCACCGCATCGGCCGGCGCCATGACGCCAATCGCGTTATATACGCGCTGTGCACGGTAGAGCGTGACGACCCCCATCTCTGCAAGCGCCGCACTGAGAGCCAACTGCTCGCTCTCAACGAGCGCAAGCTGAGCCTGCGCGGCAGCGGTAGCCTGGGTTACGGCCGCAGCGCTTGCGCCGGCCGCACCGATTCCCTCTGGGGACGCCTGCTCAAGTAGCGCCAGATAGGCCCCGCCCGCAGAGGGTGCTTCGAATTCGAGCAACAGACTGATCATTGGCACGGCGTCGCCGGCCTGCGCCTGGGCGCGTGGCACGGGCAGCATCGTTGCCAGTAGTGCAATCAGCAGAGTGAGAATCGGCACGGCCTTGCGCGGTTGACGGATCACGGGGTCTCTCCTGAAATATGTTTGGGGCGATTATACCAGAGAAAAGGTGCGTTTTTGGCAGGGAAGACTACCAGTCGGCTCCGGAAGCGGCTGGAGCGTTTTGACCAGAGCGCCGCTGACCTGTAGAATCGCGTCGAGTGCGCGTGAAATCTGCAAAGGTCCAGGCGCTGCGATTCGCCGTTGCGGCGGCACGCTTGCACGGCACTGCCACGCCGGCACGTGCGTCCCCCTCCACACCCAAATCCGGAGATCGAGATGAAGCACATCTACCTCAGCTGGTTTGACCTTGAAGAGCTTGTGACGAATCTCATCTTCAAACTCAACACACCATACGACGCACTGGTTGTGATTACGCGTGGGGGCATCATTCCCGGCGGCATGATTGCCGAGGCATTGAAGATGAAGGATGTGCTGACCGCCGCCGTCCTCTTTCCAGATGACCCCAGCCAGCGCAACAAGCTGAGTTGGCCGCGCTTCCAGCAATTTCCAGCCGACCCGCTCATCGACGGCAAGAAGATTCTGATCGTCGACAACCTCTGGTTCCAGGGGCGCACGATTATGGCCGTCAAGGGGCGGATTGAGGCGGCGGGCGGCTATCCCGAGCTCGCCGTCATCCACTGGAAGAAGGACAGCAGCCTCTTCCCCGACGCCGAACCAGACTACTTTGTCGAGACGACCGAAGATTTCATCCACTATCCCTGGCAGCGCATCGATGATTCGGACTACCGCGTGCCCGCGCAGCCGGTCACGCCGCTCTCCTAGCCTCGACGCATTCACAAGAAAGCTGGAACCATGCCCAAGAGCACCGGGCCGAGAAGCGCCAAGCCAACGAGTGCAGAGATCGGTGTATCTTTCCCGCCCGCCACGGAACGCATCGGCGAGATTGTGCGGCTGCTGCGCGAGACCTACCCGGATGCGGCCTGCGAGCTTGACCACCGCAGCGCTTTCGAGCTGCTTGTGGCGACAATTCTTTCGGCGCAATGCACCGATGCACGCGTGAACATGGTGACGCCTGTGCTTTTCGCGCGCTTTCCCACGCCGGTCGCACTGGCCGGAGGCGACCGAGGCGAGGTCGAAGAGATCATCAAGTCCACCGGCTTTTTTCACAACAAGGCCAAGAGCATTCAGGAAGCGTCCGCGCGCATCGTCAGCGACTACGGCGGCGACGTACCGCGCACCATGGCCGAATTGCTCACGTTGCCGGGCGTGGCGCGCAAGACGGCGAACGTGGTGCTGGGCGTGGCCTACCATGTCGCCGAAGGCGTAGTGGTCGATACCCACGTCAAGCGGCTGAGCGAACGGCTGAGGCTGACGAGCCAGAGCGACCCGGTGAAGATCGAACAGGATCTCATGACGTTGGTGCCGCAGGATAGCTGGGTGGACTTCTCGCATCTGCTCATATTCCATGGACGACGCTGTTGCGATGCAAAGAGACCCAATTGCGCCGCCTGTTCCATCCGCGCATTGTGTCCGTCGGCAATGCCAATTTGAGTCCTCGTGCCACTCCATTTGATACCCATTCCGCCTCGGGTGCACAGCTGCCTCTGGCGTGAGAGGAGCCGTACGTGCCGTCACCAGTGCCTGCGGGCTACACGCGTGGCCCGGTATTGTTTATCGGTGCGATTACGAGCAGCATCGCCGGCGAAAGCCTGCTGCAGCGCTTCTGGAATGAAGCGGGTGCATACGGTTCGCGCTTGCTTGTCCTGGGCGTTGGCGCCGCAGGCCAGCGCGCCGCCGCCGGCGCCGCCGCACTCTTTGAGGCATGGGAGAGCGAGTCCGAAACGCTTGTGGCGCTGGAGTCGCGGGCCGAAGCGCTTGCGCTGGACGCATCTGCGCACATGGAACAGGCCACAGGCGTATTGCTCGCAGGCGACGACGCGCTACAACTCGCCGCCATGTTGGGCGGGACGCTACCTGCACAGGTGCTGCGTCGCATAAACGCCCGCAGCAAGGTCGTTTGCGCATTAGGCGGCGGGGCATCCATCCTCTGCCAACACATGCTCGCAAGCGCACCGCCGTTGCCAGACACCGGCCAGCCGCCAAGTACAACGCCGCTGCTGCACAGAAGTCTCGTCCACTTTGCACCGGGCATTGGGTTGCTCAATCGCATGGTAATTGACACGTCTCCCGCTGGTGCGGCGCTCTCGCTGCCTCGCCTGCTCACCGCCGTTGCGCACAACCCCTTCGTGATTGGCGTGGGGATCGACAGCGACACCGGCGTGGTGGTTTACCCGAATGCAGTCATGGAGGTCTTTGGCACGGGCGCGGCGCTGGTGGTGGACGGCGCCCAGGTGGTCCATGCCGACCTGCACAACGGCGAACCCGGAAAAGCGGCCTGCTTGTTTGGTGCAACCGTGCACGTGCTTTCCGCAGGCTGTACCTTTAACTATGACACGCACATTGCGACCGCAGGTGGCGATGCCGACGCTGACGCGGCGCTCCGCGAGGTTGTGAGCAAATCGGCCTACTAAACTGCGAACAGCATGAAGCTGCTCCCTCGCGTCGAGGTGCTTTGTCTCGCTGAGGCAAGAAAAGCACTAAAGTGATACCGAAGTGAAAGCCACTGCTACTACCACGCCTCAACGCAAAGGC
>CAYRVP010000068.1:0-20370 GCA_964427845.1 uncultured Caldilineaceae bacterium | reverse complement strand
GTTTGGGCGTTTTGTGGAGAGGACCTCGCCGACCTTTGGCGGCATCAACCTCGAGGAGATCAAAGCGCCCGAATGCTTCTATATCGAGCAGGAGGCGCAGAAGCGCTGCAAAATCCCTGTCTTCCATGACGACCAGCACGGCACCGCCATCATCTCGGGCGCTGGGCTGATCAACGCGCTGGAGATTGTGGGCAAGCCGATTGCCGACATCCGCATTGTCATCAATGGCGCGGGCGCGGCCGCGATTGCCGTGGCCGACCTCTACGTGGCCCTCGGTGCGCAGACGCACAACATCATCATGTGTGACACCAAGGGGGTCATCTACAAGGATCGCCCCGAAGGCATGAACGAGTACAAGGCTCGCTATGCGAATGAAACCGTCCTGCGCACGCTCGCCCAGGCGCTTGAGGGGGCCGATGTCTTCATCGGCCTCTCCGTCAAGGATGTGCTCACGCGCGAGATGGTGCGCTCCATGGCCGCCGACCCCATTATCTTCGCCATGGCCAACCCCGACCCCGAAATTACTTACGAGGAAGCGCAGGCCGCGCGCGACGACATCATCTTTGGCACGGGACGCAGCGATTACCCCAACCAGGTCAACAACGTGCTCGGCTTCCCCTTCATCTTTCGCGGTGCGCTGGATGTGCGCGCCAGCACGATCAACATGGAAATGAAGATGGCTGCAACGCGTGCGCTGGCCGCGCTCACGCGCGAGGACGTGCCCGACAGCGTCATCAACGCCTACGGCCTGTCGGCGCTGCGCTTCGGGCGCGAATACATTATCCCCAAGCCTGTGGACCCGCGCGTGCTCATGTGGGTGGCCCCCGCTGTGGCGCGCGCTGCCATGGAGAGCGGCGTGGCGCGCAAGCCAATTGACCTCGACGCCTACCTCGACCAGTTGGCCGCGCGCCTGGGCATGCGCACGCAGGCGATGCGCATTATGGAGCACAAGGCGCAGCAGCAGCCCAAGCGCGTCGTCTTTGCAGAGGGCGAGCGCCCCAAGATTGTGCGCGCGGCCCACGCCGTGGCTTCGCAGGGCATTGCCCACCCAATTCTTCTGGGTCGCCCCGAGCAGATCGCCGCCACGGTGCGTGACCTTGCGCTGGACTATGCACCCACCGTGATCGACCCCGCGCAATCCGAGGATCGCGCCGCCTATGCCGAGCGCTTCTACACGGCGCGCAGCCGCAAGGGCGTGACGCAGGCGCTGGCCAATGACCTCATGCGCCAACCCAATTACTTTGGCCCCATGATGGTGCAGGCGGGTGATGCCGACACATTCATCTCCGGCCTCACCTACAACTACCCCGAGGTGCTGCGGCCGGCGCTCCAATGCGTGGGTGCAAAGCCGGGACGCTGGGTGAGCGGCGTTTATGTTATGCTCGTTCAGGATCGCGTCTACTTCTTTACCGATGCCACCGTGATTATCGAGCCGACCGCCGAACAACTGGCTGCGATTGCGCTCAATGCCGCCGAACTGGCAGTGCGCTTTGGGCAGGAGCCGCGTATCGCCATGCTCAGCTCCTCCAACTTCGGCAGCACGCCCCATGCAGAGGCCGAACGCGTGCGCAAAGCCACCGAGATCGTGCACCGCCTGCGCCCGGATTTGCCTATCGACGGCGAAATGCAGGCCGATGTCGCAGTTGTCCCCGAGCTCATGGCACGCAACTTCGCCTTCAGCAACGTCAAGGATCCGAACATCCTCGTCTTCCCCAATCTGGCTTCCGCCAACACTGCCTACAAACTGCTTAGCCACCTGGGCGGCGCGGTTGCGATTGGGCCCGTGCTTGTGGGCATGAATGAACCAGTGCACGTGCTCGCCACCGGCGCCGACGAACGCGACATCATCAACATGACCACGCTCGCCGTGGTGGACGCCCAGAACTTCGACAAGGCGCAATTGGCCTGATACTTCATGCAGACGACGCCCTTCTGGACCGACGATTATCCGCGCCCAGATGACCTGGGCGCGAGCCCGCTGCCCGGTCGCGCCGACGTCGCCGTAATCGGCAGCGGCTACACCGGCCTGCACGCAGCCCTGGCGCTGCGTGCGGCCGGGGCCAGCGTGGCTGTCATCGAAGCGCAGTCCATTGGCTGGGGCGCCAGCAGCCGCAATGGCGGCATGGCCACCAGCGGCCTCAAGGCCGAGATGCCAAGCGTCTTCAAGCGCTATGGCCCCACAATGGGCCGCGCCTTCTGGAACTGGGCGCAGGACGCCATCGACCTGATTGGGCGCACCGTCGACGCAGAGCAGATAGACTGCTGTTTTGAGCGGTCGGGCTGTGTGCTGCTGGCCGCCAAGCCCAGTCACTTCGACGCCATGCGCGCGGCTGAGGTGTGGCAGCGGCGCGCGCTTGGCTATGACGCGGGCTACCTTGTTGCTCCCGGCGACATGCACACGGAGATTGGCAGCACAGCCTACTTCGGTGGTCTCGCCGAAACCACCACCTCCTCACTCCACCCGGCGCGCTACGTCTTCGGGCTGGCCCAGGCGGCGGCACGCAATGGTGCGACACTGGTCGAGGACGCGCCAGTCACCAGCCTACTGCGCGAGCAGGGACGCTGGCGCGTCGTCACCCGCCGCGGCTCGCTGATTGCCGATGAAGTGCTGCTCGCCACCAATGGCTATACCGGGACGCTGGTCCCGGCCGCGCGCCAGGGCATCTTCCCTGCGGGCAGCTATGTCATCACCACCGAGCCGCTGGCAGCCACGCTGCAGGCGGAACTCAGCCCACGCGGCCGCATGTTCTTCGACAGCCGTCACTTTCTGAACTACTTTCGCCTGACACCCGACGGCCGCATGCTCTTCGGCGGGCGACATGACCTCTCAACCACTCTCGACATCGAAGAAAGCGCACGCAGACTGCGCGCGCGTATGGTCGAGCTCTTTCCGCAATTGCGCGACACACCCCTTTCGCACACGTGGACGGGCAAGCTCGGCCTCACTTTCGACCTGATGCCGCACATCGGCCGCGCACCCGTTACGCAGGGCAGTACTCGCGATGGCGTCATCTGGTACGCCTACGGTTATGCCGGCCATGGTGTCGCGATTGCCGGCAAGCTGGGCCGCGAAGTGGGCGAAATGATCGCCGGGGTGCGCCCGCACAGCCTCTTCAGCCAGATTCCCCACCGGCGCACCTGGTGGACACCCCTTGATCGCTACTACCTGCCGCTTGTCTCGGCCTGGTTCCGCACGCTGGATCGCTTGTCATGAACCCATTGCATACATTGGGGCGCCACCTGTGAACTGGCAGCCGATTGGCCAAATTGCAGAGGCCTTGCGTGTAAAGCCGGGCGTGCCGGGGCTGATCGTGGCAGCGCGCCGCCGCGACGAGAGCGTCGTAGTGCACGCCTTCGGCGCCGACGCAGCAGGTATGCCGCTCGCCGCCGATACGCTCCTGCCCGTGGCCTCGATCACGAAACTGGCGACCGCACTTACCGTGCTGCGCACCGTAGCCCTGGGCGCGCTCTCGCTGGATGCCCCCCTGGCTGATGTTCTGCCCGACGCGGCGGCGGCGCAGCCGGGCGTTACGCTGCGCACCCTGCTCTCGCACACAGCCGGCCTGCCCGAGGATTTGCAGCCCGGTGCGGCGCCCTATGGGCCGGGCCTTTCGTGGGAAAGCATTCAACCGGCGCTGCTGCGCACGTCGCTGCAGAGTGCGCCGCGCAGGCAGGTGCGTTACAGCAATGTGGGCATCGGCCTCGCCGCGCTGGCCGTGGAGCGCGTGCGCGCGCAGCGCTTTCAGGAAGCATTGTGCGAACTCGTCCTTGCGCCGCTGGGCATCGAAGCCTATCTGGGCGCCGAACCGCCGCGCACGCCCGGCCAGATTACCGGCCTGCTGGGCGACCACGCGGGCACACCGCTCGAGCCCTATAATTCACCCTGGTATCGCTCGTTGGGCTTCCCCTGGGGCGGCCTGATTACGACTGCCGCCGGTGCGCTTGCACTCGCTCAGGCGTTTGCGCCCGCCGACAACGACTTTCTTCCGCCCGCACTGCGCGCCGAAGCCACGTGCGACCAGAGCAGCGGTCTGCCAGGTGGCTTCATTGGCTGGCTCGAGTGGGATCCCTGCCCGTGGGGCCTGGGCGCGGAGCTGCACGGTCACAAAACGCCCCACTTCGCGCCGGCACGCGCCAGCGCCGCTTCCTTTGGCCACGGTGGGCAAAGTGGCGCTTACGTCTGCTGGGACCCCGTTGCTGATGCCGGCTGGGCATTACTGGGCACGCGCACCATGGAGCGGTGGTGGCGACAGATGGCCCCAATTGGGGACGCGCTTCTTGAGCAAATTACCTATGTCTCGTAGTATTTCAGTTACATGTCGTTGCCTCAAAGATCCGACGTATAGCACTCCGCATTCCACCCTGCAGTCCGACTGAAACGGCGCGCACCAATGAGCACACGTAGAGAACCGCACGCTCTGCCCGTAAGCGATGGCCATCTGCTCTTTCACGGCCATCGCGTTTGGCATCGCATTGTGGGTCACGGCGAGGAGGCTGGTCAATTGCCGCTGGTCGTGCTCCACAGCGGGCCGGGGACCCCCAGCGACTACCTCGAGCCAATCGCCTCACAGGCTGAGGGACGGCGCGTCATCTTCTATGACCAGCTCGGCTGCGGCCTGTCCGACCATCCCTACGACAGCGACCTCTGGACGATTGACCTGTTTGTCGAGGAGTTGAGCGTCGTGCGACGCACGCTGGGGCTCAACCACATCCATCTCCTGGGCCATGGCTGGGGCGGTATGCTCGCGCTTGAGCACGCACTCTCGGGCGCGCCGGGGCTGGCCAGCCTTACGCTCATTTCCACGCCCGCATCCGTGCCCGCGTGGATGGCCGAGGTGCAGGACCTGATTGCGGCGCTGCCTATGGGCGCACGCCTGGCGCTCACCCAGGCAATCCAGGAGCAATCCACGGAGACGCCAGGCTACACGGAGGCCGCAGCGCTCTTCGACCAGCGCCACGTCTGCCGCCTGCAGCCGATTCCCCCTGCACTGCGCCGCAGCCGCGAGTCGGCTCGGCGCTTCCGCGAAGTCAAGGAGACGCTGTGGGGGACGCACCCGTCTGCCCCCACCGGCCCGCTGGCCGCCTGGGACGTGACGGCGCGGCTGGACGCAATCAACATTCCCACGCTCGTGTTGGGTGGGCGCTACGACCAAACGCCGCCGCACACGACGGCATCGCTGCACCGCGCCATCCCCTACTCGGAGTATGTGCTCTTTGACGGGAGTGCGCACCACCCCCACCTCGAGGAAAGCGACCGCTTTCACGCCGTCCTGGCCGACTTTTTGACGCGCGTCGAGGCGTATTTGTAACGACGTGCTTAGTGCTGCATCCGGCAAGTGAGACGGTCTTTCGTAGCGGCTGCTTTAGCTGCCGTACTGACCAATCGCACCGTGACAAAGACGAACGGCGGCTGAAGCCGCCGCTACGAATCAGCGACGTACTTGCAGGATGCAGCACTTAGCGGTTCGACTCCCAGTCACACCTTATTGCACGATGATGTCAGCGATGTCCATCCATTGTGATTCGCGTTGCGCCGCCACACCGTGGCCAAAACGCCCCTGCGGCGTGGCTACCAGAAACTGATTGTCCATCCAAATCACCACGCCCAGCGCCCCCTGCGGTGCTCTGCGGCTTTCGAGCACGCAGCGACCATCGACGTGGAAGCGCACCTTGCCCGGTAGCCACTCGATGGCATAGGAGTGCCACGCCACCAAGTCAGCATCCACCACGGCCTCGTCGGCGCCAAGCACCTGCTGCGCCACGGGCCAGAGTATGCGATAAGCAAGGCGATGGCGCATGAGAGGAATCGCTACCGGCGCGGTGGGCAGGAGCGCAAGCAATGGCAGCGCGGCCACGTCCATAACGGCCGCCTTCCAGCCGCTGCCGGGCACGCCCAGCGCGGGTGCGATGTTCGACGGCGGTGCTGCCAGGAAAAACCATGCGACGTGTGGCAGCGCAGGCACGCGCCGGCCATTCATCGCGAATGGGTCGTTCCAGAAGCCGAAACCCGCCGTGCCTGTCAGCGCATGGACGCCATGTGAAAAGCGCGCCCGCAGCGAGAGACGTACAGGCGGCCGCCACGCAAAGTTGTGGCGCGGCAGATGCGCGTGGTCATCAACCTGCGCGTTGCTGTAACTTCCCGCAGACGCGGGCAGGTTGATCAACCGCAGCGCCCCGTCTTCGCGCACGATCCCGCCGCCACCGACGGAGTGCGTTCTCCATCGCTGCGCTGCTTCACGGCCTGGTTGCATCGCCGCCCCCCGGCATGCAGGCGAGCACGATGCCCACCTGCACGCCGCCCACACGCGCTTCGGTGAGAATCGGCGCAAGACCGGCGTCGCGCATGAGCCCAACCAGGCGATAGAGGAGCGCTGCGGGCGGAGCCGCAAGCGCCGCAATGACCGTGTGTGCGTCGGCAACCCAAAGCCCGCCAATCACAAGGCGGCCTCCCGGCTTGAGAACGCGCGCGACTTCGGCCATGGTTGCGGCGTCAACTATATAGGGGGCGGGAAAGGTGGCGACCACGCTATCGTAGGTTGCCGCCGATAGAGGCAACTGCTGGGCGGCTGCCTGGATACGCAGCGGTCTGCGCCCTGCCCCGCGGGCAGCCTGCCGCTGCATCGCGGATGAGCGTTCAACGCCCGTCACCTGCCAACCGGCGGCTGCCATCTCGCGCAGCAGCGCTCCCGTGCCGAAGCCTATCTCGAGCACGTCCGAACCTTGCACCCAGGGGAGCACGCCGCGCCGCCACGCAGCCCAGTGGCCACGGCTTACGCCCCACGCCACGGTGTCGTAACTCCAGGCAAACTCGGCGTAGAGCCGTTCGCACGCCCAGAGATAGGCGCGCCGCCGGAGCGAGGTCGTGTCATCTTTCATGTTTCGGTCTCCACCAGTTCGCCTGATGGGTGTGGGCAGTAAAAGGGAGGCCGGCCGCGCGCTGCGTGGTAGTTGTAGTGCTGCTCTTCAGCCTCGAGCACAATGCGCAGGCCCGGAACCAGCGCCTGGGTGTAGAACGTGCCCGGCCTTGGGCAGCCCAGTGACCCATCGCGCCAGACCACGCTCTCCGCGCCTACCACGCGAATTTTCTGCGGATCGACATCCAGCCGGGCAGACAAGTCGGCGATAGCCAGCCGCAAGGCCTGGTCGGGCGTCACATTCGGTGTGTTGAGCATCTGCAGTCCCCAAGGATTGCCAAGATGTGTCGCGGCGCCGGCGCAGTTTGACCCATCATTTTTGCATGGTTATCATACGCTCGTCGTGCCTTACGAGCGAACTGGAGCCGGATTGTCCCGCCTTGCGTTGCGGTCGTCGCTGCCCGTCATCCGCCTGGTGCGGCCACATGCAACGCAACGCAGGCTTGCAGGATTTCCGACTTTCCACACGCCTCTGCACCAAGAAGAAGACCCGCTTGCTTCAGCAATCCTGCCGTCAATGTGACCCACTGCATTGAATGCGGCGCTTTGTGGTTGTCCGCTTGTTCGTCGCGCCGCTGTATCAAAGAGGGCGCGCGTACGTCATTTGAGATGTGAGTTCACCGGTTTGCGCTGGCCAGACGCCTTCACCATGCCTGACAACGCTTGCCAATCATGCCATCAGAAACCAAGGAGAACCCAGACCATGCGTAGGCGACTTCTCAGCACCCTTCTCGTTGGAGCAATGCTGCTTGTCAGCGTCATTCCGGCCCTGGCCCAGGATGTGCCAGCGGCGCCGGATGGTGGCTCCACGATATTTTTGCCTGCAATTTCGCAGCCCGATGCCATGGTCGACGCGGCCAGCCGCATCAAGAACACGGCGGTTGCGGGCAACGGCAACCTCGAACGGGGTGGCGCCAATAAGGTGAAGGCCGGCTCGGCCTTCATCGTGCAGATGGTTGACGCGCCGGTTGTCGCCTACACGGGCGATATCGCAGGCTTTCCTGCCACGAAGCCCGCCAAAGGGCAGAAGATCGACCCGCTGAGCCCGCAGGTCGTCAAGTATGCGGCCTTCCTCGAAAGCCGCCACGATCAGGCCCTGGCCGCCGTCGGTGGCGCACGCAAGCTCTACAGCTACCGCTATGCCTTCAACGGCTTTGCCGCAGACCTCACCGAGGCGCAGGCAGCCAAAATGCTGACGTTGCCCGGCGTCGTCGCCGTAAGCCCCGACGAAGTGCGCACGCTCGACACCTCCTCCACGCCTGCATTCCTCGGCTTGAGCGAACCTGGCGGCCTGTGGGACCAATTGGGCGGCGCAGGCAGCGCCGGTGAGAACATCATCATCGGCATCGTTGACGGCGGCATCTGGCCCGAGCATGCCAGCTTCTCCGACCGTTTGGGGAGCAACGGAAATGGCTCCAAAAACGGCAAGCTGAGCTACCAGCAAATTCCGGGCTGGCACGGCAAGTGCACGCCCGGCGAGAACTTCACTGCCGCCAACTGCAACCAGAAGCTGATTGGTGCGCAATTCTTCAACGCGGGTTTTGGGGGAAACGCCGGCATTGACGAAAGCATGCCTTGGGAATTCAACTCGCCGCGCGACTTTGGCGGCCACGGCACACACACGGCCTCTACGGCCGGCGGCAACGCCAACATCACTGCCACCGGCCCCGCTGCGGTCTTTGGCGCAATCAGCGGCATGGCGCCGCGCGCCCGCATTGCGGCCTACAAGGTTTGCTGGGAGACCGGCGCCGGCGGCAGTTGCGTTTCCTCCGACAGCGTTGCGGCCATTGACCAGGCCGTGGCCGACGGCGTCGACGTCATCAATTTCTCGGTCAGCGGTTCGCAAACCAGTTTCATGGACCCTGTCGAGATCGCCTTTCTCTTTGCGGCGGATGCGGGTATCTTCGTAGCCACCTCGGCAGGCAATAGCGGCCCCGATGTCAGCACGGTTGCCCACCCCGGGCCGTGGTTGACGACGGTGGCCGCTGGCACGCACAACCGCGCGGTCAGTGGCTCCGTTACGCTCGGGAACGGCATTACGTACGATGGCGCGTCTGTGACCACACTGTCTGTCACAGCACCGTTGATTGACTCCACTGCTGCCGGCATTCCCGGCGCTGACCCGGCACGCGTCGCGCTCTGTTACGCCGCGGCTGACAACGGCGGCGTCCCCGTCCTGGATCCGGCCGTGGTTGCCGGCAAGATCGTCATCTGTGACCGCGGCAAGACCGATCGCGTGAACAAGAGCCTTGCTGTGCAGGACGCGGGCGGCGTGGGCATGATCCTCGTCAACACGTCACCTAACACCATTAACGCCGATTTCCACTTCGTGCCCACCGTTCACCTGCCTGACACGTTCGGTTTTGCTGTCAGGGCCTACGCCGCAACGGCTGACCCCACGGCCACAATCAACCCGGCGGTCTTCGACTACGACGCGGCTGCTCCATTTACCGCTGACTTCTCGTCGCGCGGCCCGATTCTGGCTGGTGGCGGTGACCTGCTCAAGCCCGACCTGATCGCACCCGGCCAGGACGTTCTCGCCGCCGTCGCGCTCGAGGGCCATGCGGGCCGCGAGTTTGATCTGTACAGCGGCACGTCCATGGCCAGTCCGCATGTGGCCGGCCTGGCTGCGCTGCTCAAAGACCTGCACCCCGGCTGGTCGCCGATGATGATCAAGTCGGCGCTCATGACCTCTGCCTACGATGTGCTGGACGGCCTCAACACCGACCCAGGCGTCATCTTCAGCCAGGGCGCCGGCCACGTGCAACCCAACAGCGCCGCCGACCCGGGGCTGGTTTTCGACGCCGGTTGGAATGACTGGCTCAATTTCCTGTGCGGCGCCGGCCAGCTCGTGAGCCGTCAATGTGCGCCCGTCCTAATTGACCCCAGCGACCTCAATGTTGCTTCGATTGCGATTGGCGACCTCGCCGGCTCGCAGACAGTCACGCGCAAGCTCACCAATGTGGGCACCAGCACGGCAACCTATACTGCAAACGTCGCAACCCCTGCGGGCATGACGATCAACGTAACACCCGCTAAATTTGATATCAAACCGGGCGACACGCAGGTGGTCCAGATCACGCTGACACGCACGGACGCGCCCCTCGATTCCTACACCGGTGGCAACATCACGTGGAGCGACAGCGATGGCGCACACAACGTCCGCATCCCCGTAATTGTGCGCCCGGTCGCCATTGCGGTTCCTGCTGAAGTGCGCGGCAACGGCGATCCTGTCTCATTCACTGTCAAGTTCGGCTACGACGGTTTGTACACCACAGAGATGCAAGGCCTGGTGCTAGCCACACAGTTCGCAGGCACTGTGGAGGACGACCCGACGGACAACTTTGTGGTGGGCGGACCCGGCACAATCTCCACCACCGTAACGATTCTCGCAGGCACCACGTACGCCCGCTTCTCACTGTTTGACAATTATGTCGACGGGGATAGTGACGACCTCGACCTCTATGTCTACAAGGATGGTAAACTGGTCGGCGCCAGCGGCGGCGGTACGTCGGCCGAAGAGGTGAATCTGCTCAAGCCGGATGAGGGCGAGTACATTGTCTGGGTGCATGGATGGCAGACAGATGGCCCGGAAGCCAACTTTACCCAGTTCACATGGCTTGTTCCGAGCACAGACGCCGGCAACGTGACGGTGACGGCGCCCGCTGCGGCGGTCCTGGGCGATAGTGGGATCGTCAACCTGACCTTCTCGAACCTCACTTCTCCCGCCAAGTATCTCGGCGTGCTGGTGCACAGTGATGGAACGAGCGCAATAGGGCAGACCGTGGTCAATGTAGAAAAGACACCGCCTGCGGCACAATAGCGACAGGATGCAGGACCTCTTGCACAAACAAGAAGAGCGGGGAGGGCTTCGGCCCTCCCCGCTTTTCTTGTTTGGCTGCCGACGTGCGTAACACGCACTCGGGTCTCAGCGACGGACGCCGGCCAGGCGCTTACATTTTGCTATTAGGAGTTGACGGGATGGCGCAAGGTCGTTATGATGTCCGCTACGCTCGGCAAGTCGATGCAACCCCGCATCTGAAGTGTCGGGTTGGGCGAGGAAATTCGCTCGCGCCGAACGACATTCCCCCGAGTGTCGTCGTAATCTGGTTCCCATCTGCTGTACTGCAATGACGTAATCGTGTAACAGTCTGAGCGCGAGTTGATGCGCGCCTTCGACTCCTTGTGGCCCAACCGGGTATCTGCAGGTGCCTTTGGGCCTGCCCGCCTGCATACTACGCGGAGATGACTTCAAGCGTTGCACAACGCGCTGTTACCTCAAGTCCACTTGCCCGCACTCTCCTGCGCTTCGGCGCGTGCTTCAACCGTATCTACCTTGCCGTGTTCAAACACAGTTTCACGCTCGAAGGAGACTTCACGTATGCGAAAACCGCTATTGAACTTGCTGCTTGCCTTCGCACTTGTCCTTGTCAGCGTTGCGCCAGCCTTTGCGCAGGATGACCCGGATGTGCCCGACAACCCCGCTGCTAACGATCAGTTGAACTATCTACCGCTGCTGCTCAACGGGCCTGACGCGATTGAAGTCACGGCAGCCGACGAAGCCGTTGACGCGGCAGCAGCGGGCGTTCAGCCCGCCACTGTGGCTGCCTCGCTGCGCATTCCCGATGGAGCACTGGTAGAGGGCGTTGTTAATCCTGCGCTCAGAAACAAGAGCGGCCGCGTGCAGCTGGTTGTGCGCTTGAGCGGCCCGTCGGTCGCCGAGGTCAAGGCCGCCGGCAACGTGCAGGCAGCCTCAACGGATGTCGTTGCGGCCGCAGCCGCTGCCGAGCAGGCCTCGGTTGTCAGTTTCGTGAGCGGTCTCGACGCCAGCGCACAGACCCTGGCCACACTGCACTGGGCCATGAATGCAGTCATCATCGAAACCGACGCGGCGCTGATTGACCAGATTGCCGCCCGCCCTGGCGTGGTGCGCGTCAACCCCGTGCGAAATTACGAGATGGACCTGAGCGAGACCGTGCCCTACATCGGCGCGGCGGTGGCTCAGGCCAGTGGCGTCACCGGTGCGGGTGTGACCGTGGCCGTGCTTGACAGCGGCATCGATTACACCCACTTCAACCTGGGCGGTTCGGGCGTCCCGGCCGACTATGCCGCTGCCTACGGCGTCGACACCAGCGATCCGCTCAACACCACGCGCGATGGTCTCTTCCCTACCGCCAAGGTTGTGGAAGGCTACGACTTCGTCGGTGAAGATTGGCCGAACACCGATTTGGCTCCCGACGAGGACCCGATCGATTACGAAGGCCACGGCACGCACGTTTCCGACATCATCGCCGGCCAAAGCACAGATGGCACGCACGTGGGCGTCGCGCCCGATGCCAAGCTGTTGGCCATCAAGGTCTGCTCCGCAGTCGCCACTTCGTGCAGCGGCATTGCACTCCTGCAGGGCATGGATTTCGCGCTGGCCAACGGCGCCGACGTCATCAACATGTCTCTCGGTTCGTCCTATGGCCAAATTGAAGACGACCTCAGCTTTGCCAGCGCCAACGCTGTCAAGGCAGGTGTGGTCGTCGTAGCCTCGGCGGGCAACAGCGCCGACCGCCCCTACATTCTCGGCTCGCCCTCCAGCACGCCCGAAGTCATCAGCGTGGCGCAGACGCAGGTGCCGAGCGCCGTTACCTTCCCGCTGGTCATCAACAGCCCGGCAAACATTGCCGGTGTCTACAAGAACACCGAGACGGTGGATTGGGCGCCGATTGGGGCAGGCTTCACCGGCGATGTCGTTGCAGTGGGCCGAGGTTGCCCTGCAGGTTCCATCAGCGCGGGCAGCCCCGCGGATGTCTACAGCGCGAATCCCGCAGGCAAGGTTGCGCTCATCGATCGCGGCGCCTGTGCAGTCAGTCTGAAAGTCGATCGTGCAGCCAAGGCAGGCGCCATTGGCGTTCTCTTTGGCCTCGTTGCCGGCGGTGATGCAGTGAGCTTCAGCTACGGCGGCGGCGACACCTTCGTCCCGACGCTTGTGATCATCAAGAGTTACGCCGACGCCATCAAGGCCAATATCAGCGCGCCGGTCAACGTCTCGGTCACATCAGCCAACACCGTAGCGCTCGTCGGGGCCATGGTCGGCTCCTCGTCGCGCGGCCCCAGCTACTCCTTCAACGCCATCAAGCCGGACATCGGCGCGCCTGGCGCGTCGCAATCGGCCATTGCCGGCACAGGCACGGAAGTACAAGCGTTCGGCGGCACCTCGGGCGCAGCGCCCATGGTCTCCGGCGCGGCGGCGCTTGTGCTGAGCGCGTACCCCGGCGCTTCGCCCACCGAAGTGCGCGCCCGCCTCATGAACACGGGCGACACAGATATCCAGACCAACCCGGCCACGCAGCCCGGCGTGCTCGCCCCAATCACGCGCATTGGCGGCGGCGAAGTGCGCGTCGACGCTGCAATCGACACCTCAATTGCAGCCTGGGAGCGCAAGAGCGGCATCCCCAGCCTCTCCTTCGGCTATCAGCCCATCACCTCGGGCGGCCTTTTCTGGAAGAGCGTCAGTGTCACGAACTACGGCGGCAGCAACCGCTGGCTTGACATCACGCCGAGCTTCCGCTACGCCGATGACGCCGCCTCGGGCGCCGTCAAAGTGCTGACGCCCAGCAGGGTCTACGCACGCGCAGGCAATTCAATCAGCTTCAACGTCCTCTTGATCGTGGACGGCTCGAAGCTGCCCACATGGACGCTTGACGGCGGCGCGCGCGGTGGCACCGGCGCGCTGTTGCAGAGCGTGGAGTTCGACGGCTATCTGACGCTGGGCGACGGCAGCGGCAGCATTGCACTGCCGTGGCAGATCATGCCGCGCAAGTCGGCCGGGCTGGTTGCCACGCCGCTGTGGAAGACCTCAATCAACAACGACCATAGCTTCCTCAAGGTCCACAACTTCGGCATCGAAAACGGCAATGCCGACATCTACGCGCTGCTTGGCAAGAGCCCGCGCATCGACAAGTCACAGCTTCCCAGCGCAGGTGACAACTTCGCCGTCGTGGACATGCGCGCCGTGGGCGCACGCGTCGCAGGCGCCATCCCTGGTCTGGGCGACATCCTCGAAGTCGGCATCACTACCTACGGCACACGCTCGCATCCGGCCTACCCTGCCGAATTCGACGTATACATCGATGTCAACGGTGATGGCGCCAACGACTTCGTTGCGTACACGGCCGAGGCCGGCGGCTTCGCAGCCACGGGCCAGGTGCTTGTCAACCTTGTGAACCTGAGTACTGGAGCCGGCCGCGCCTACTTCTACGCCGATGCGGACCTGGACAGCGCCAACATGCGCATGTACATCCCCATGGGACCCATGGGCGCAGCGGCCAGCAGCAAGCTGACGTTGAGCGTCTATGCCTTCGACAACTACTTCACGGGCAATCTGACAGACGCGATCGAAGGAATGGTCTTCACCCCGGCCACGCCCAAGTTCGGGCCGCTGGGCACTATCGAGAACATGGCGCCATTCTCATCAGTCGATTATCAAGTGGTGCGGGTGCAGGGCGGCAACGCCGCGTCGCCCTCGCAGAGCGGCCTGTTGATGCTCTACCGCAGCCAGGCGCCAGGCTTTGAGGCGGATGTCGTCAACGTGAAATAAGTACTCTCGCAGCGAGTCACAGTCGGCAGCAGAAGGGGGAGGGCGCAAGCTCTCCCCCTTTGCGTGCCCGCAAACTGGCTCTGCTGCCTCGAGGCGCGCAGGTTGACAGCCGGCGCGCCTGGTGTTATCATGCCGCGGCGCGGAGGAGGTCGGCTCGCGTTCACGCCGGCCCGCAATACACGCACACGATGGATTCATTTCTAGCAGTGCCCGAGGCGTCCACCAGCACGCCCGAAACGGATGGCCAGCCACCCAGTTGTCGCCCGCACCCGGACGCACAACTGTACACGGCCACCATGCGTAACCAACGACGGCGGATGCCGTCCATAAACAGCCTGCCGCAGCGCGCTGTGGCGATCGGCCCTGGGGTCGGTCGTTCCGCACCGGGTGGCTTGCAGGGTCTCGTCCCCACGCTCTCTTCGTAACGTCCTCACGTCGAAGCAGCCTCGCCGGGGGATGACCCCGCGAGCACTCCTGTTGCAGATCTAGCCACGCCGACGCCGCCGTCCCACCTGGGGACGGTTTTTGCGCGTCTCCGCACGCCTCGCGGCAACGCCTCGCGCGCGACCGCGCGCCACCCGCATCAGCACAGGAGAGCGGCCATGGTCGACCCCGTGAAGTATGACGTCGCACTCGAGCGCATTCAAATCCACCTCGACGCAGCCGACTATGACGCTGCTGCGACACTGCTGCGCGGCCTGCACCCTGCCGACGCCGCCGAAATCCTCAATGAACTGAACGACGAGGAGCAGACCGAGCTCGTCAAGCGCATTGAGACTGAGCAGCTCGCCGAGGTCTTCGAGCAGATGTACGAGGAGGAAATGGCCGAGGTGGCCGAGAACCTCGACCGCGAAACCCTTGTCGACATGCTCGAGCTCATGGAGCCCGACGCCGCCGCCGACCTGCTGGGCGAAATGGAGCCCGCCGAAGCCGCCGGCCTGCTGGACGAGATGGACGAATCCGCCGAGGTAACGTCGCTCCTCCAATACCCAGCCGACAGCGCCGGCGGCATCATGAATTTGCCGCCCCCCTCGCTGCGCCGCTGGATGCGTGTGCGCGAAGCCGTCAGTTACCTGCGCGAGCACTATGAGGATGCCGAGGAGATCTTCTACCTCTACGTGCTCGACCGCAACGCGAGGCTCATTGGCCTGGTCAACTTGCGCGCACTGGTCCTGGCCGACCCCGAGCAGACCATCGAGATGATTATGAGCCGAGAGCTCATTTCGGTGCGTGTGGACGCCGACCAGGAAGAGGCGGCGCAACTGCTCGCCCGTTATGACCTGCTCGCCCTGCCCGTGGTCGACGCCGACAGCCGCCTCGTCGGCATCATCACCGTCGACGATCTCGTGGACGTTATTGAGGAGGAGGCGACCGAGGACATTTATCGCCTGGCGCAGATGGGCGCTGACGCCGACATCGACAGCCCCTTCTGGCAGATTCTGCGCAACCGCCTGCCGTGGCTGGTCATCAATATGGGTACCGCGTTCCTGGCAGCCTACGTGGTCTCGCTCTTTGACGCGACCATTGCCAAAGTGACAATTCTTGCGGCGCTCATGCCCATCGTCACCGGCCAGGGGGGCAACGCCGGCACACAGACAATGACCGTGGTGGTGCGTTCGCTGGCGCTGCGCGAGGTGGAGCCCAGTGACACAGCCCACACGCTCTGGCGCGAGGCGCGCATTGGCCTTGTCAACGGGCTTGTGCTGGGGATTCTGGTCGGCGTGCTGGTGGCGCTTTTCACCCGCAACCCCGGGCTGGGGCTGGTGATTGGCCTGGCCATGCTGGGCAATATGGTGGTGGCCGCCACCTTTGGCACGCTGGTGCCCATGGCGCTGCGCCTCATGGGTGTAGACCCTGCCCTGGCCTCCAGCATCTTCGTGACGACCGCCACCGATGTGATGGGCTTCGCGCTCTTCCTGGGGCTGGCAACTCTCCTCATGCGCTGGCTGCTTTAGGAGCCGGAGCCGACAAGCACGGGAAAACAGCAGGCCCGCATCTCGCGATGCGGGCCTGCTTTCTGCTTCTCCGACAGCGTATCTAGAGGTTAACCCTCAGAGATGACGCTGCCGGAGTGGATTGATTACTACAATCCATAAGCATCACCTCCTTTGATATGGGATAGCGCTTGAGTCTGAAGCGGCTGCTTACTGATGAAACGTCCAACGCTTGCGTGCCGTTCCAGAATGGCCGCAGTATTCCACAATACGGATTGGTTGTCAAGTGCCGATTTTTCGCGCGCGCAGTGCCGTATAATGGGCCAAACGACAAAGAATTGATAACTGATGACTGAAGATGTTGCGTGCAGGAGACGCGGCCTCAGTCCTCGATTTTCAATCGATCCTTTTCAACCACCAGGGCAAACCGGCCACCAGCAGCACCACCTCGTCGGCGGCGCGAGCAATGTGCTGATTGGCGAAGCCCAACGCATCCCGGTAGAAGCGGCCCAGGCGCGTAGGCGGGACAATCCCCATGCCCACCTCGTTGCTGACAATCAGCCAGGCGGCAGGACTGTTGCGCTGCGCCGCCAGAAGTGCTTTCGCCTCAGCCAGGGCCGCAGCGTTTACGTCAGCCTGGGATGCGTCCTCGGGCAGCGCCAGCAGAATGTTGGACACAAGCAGCGTCAGGCAATCCACAACCACGGCCACCTCAAGGGGAGGGCTTACCTCCAGCGCCGCGCCCACATTGAGCGGCTGCTCGAGCGTGCGCCATGCGGGCGGGCGCTCAGCCTGATGGCGCGAAATGCGGCTGCGCATCTCGTCATCAAACGCCTGCGCCGTGGCGACGAAGAGCACTGGTCCGCCCTGGGCAAGCGCCCACTGCTGCGCCCATGTGCTCTTGCCGCTGCGCGCCCCGCCCAGCACAAGCGTCAGCCGACCGGCCATAGCGCTACCCCCAGCAGGCAAACAAGTTCCGTGATTTCGCAGATCGCGCCATAGGTATCCCCTGTGAGGCCGCCCCCCAGCCGCCGCGCCGCCCATGCACCCAGGCTCACCACAAGCAGCGGTGCAATCAGCAGCGCCACCAGCACCTGAGGAGCAAGCAGTGCGGCCGCGCCCACCGCAGCCAATGCTGTGGCAGAGGCAATCAGCAGTTCGCGCTGCCCCAAACCGGCGCGAAAGAGCGCACCCATCCCCTGCGGACGCGCAGCAGTAAAACGGTGCGCTGCAAAGACCATGGCCCAGCGCCCGGCGACTGGGGCTGCGATCAGCGCGGCAGCCGCCGCTCCGTGGCTGTAGAGGGTGCTCAGCGCCGCGAACTTGCCAAACAGCAGCAGTGCAATCCCCAACACCGCCCACGAGCCTGTGCGCGGGTCCTTCATGATCTCCAGACGGCGCGCGGGCGCAACCGTGGCCAGCAGGCCGTCACAGGCATCGCCCAGGCCATCAATGTGCAGGCCGCCGGTGACCCCCACCCAGACCAGCAGCAGCAGGAAGGCCCCGAGTGCGGGCGCGACCGGCGCCTGCGCCAGCAGGCCGAGCACCACCCCAATCAGCAGCCCCACGAGCGGAAACCACGCAAAGCTGCGGCCCAGCGGACGCGCATCGTCGCCGCGCCAGGCCGGGATAACGGTCAGCAGCCCTACAGCGCGCAGGAAATCATTGCCCACGGTCACTCACTCCTGCAGATTCGAAGGTTGCCATTTCCTGCAGCGTGCGCATGGCCGCCTCGATAACGGGAAGCGCGAGCAGCGCGCCGGTGCCTTCGCCCAGGCGCAGGTCAAGCTCGAGCAGCGGCTCCAATCCCAACCATTCCAGCGCGGCGCGGTGGCCGGGCTCCACGCTGCGGTGGCTGGCCACAAGGTAGTCGCGCACCCCGGGGTGCTGCTGCACGGCAACCATCGCCGCCGCCGTACTGATGAAGCCATCAATCACAACAGGGATACGCGCCGCCGCCGCGGCCGTCATGGCGCCTGCCATCGCGCCGATTTCCAGGCCCCCCACCTTGCGCAGCGTCTCCACATGGCCCGGAGCGTGCAGCGCGAGCGCCGCTTCGATCAGCGCGATCTTGCGCTGCTGCCCGGCATCGTCCAAACCTGTGCCGCGCCCAGTGACTTCAGCCACGGCGCAACCGGTCAATGCCGCGACAATGGCGCTTGCGCTGGTGGTATTGCCGATACCCATCTCGCCCACGGCCAGGATGTCCAGTCCCTCGGCGCGCTGCGTCTGGAGCACGGCCGCGCCGAGCGCAAAGGCGGCGTCTGCCTCCGTCTGCGTCATTGCCGGTCCCTGGCTGAAATCCGCAGTGCCGCGTGCCACCTTGCCGAGAACGAGCCCTTCTGCCGCTTCCAGGTCACCCGCGACGCCCGCGTCCACCACCATGAGGCGCGCGCCCATTTGGCGGGCGAGCACATTCACGGCCGCGCCGCCCGCCAGGAAGTTCTTGACCATTTGCAGCGTCACTTCCTGCGGGAAGGCGCTGACCCCGCGCGCGGCAACGCCATGGTCGCCCGCAAAAACGAGGCACGCCCGGCGGTTGGGCAGCCAATACATGCTGCCCGTCATGGCGGCCAGGCGAATGGAGAGCGCCTCAAGGCGGCCGAGAGCGCCCGCGGGTTTGGTAAGGATTTGCTGGCGCGCTGCAGCCTGCGCGGCCACTTCTGCATTGGGTATGATAATTGTGTACACCGAAGCTCGTTTCAGTTTGGCTATGGCGCTTGTCCGCGCAACGGCGATTGAGTTGCAGCCGTAAGCGCTTCATCAAGCGCAGTCCGGCTGGTGAAGAAATCGTCCTCAAAAACCTCCAATGTGAGCACACCCGTCCAGCCCCGCAGCCGCTCCAGAACAGCCGCAAGCTGCGTGCGCGCGGTCCACGCCAACGTGCCGTGGTCCAGGACTGAGCCGGCCTCAACGCGCACACCGTGGAGGTGGACAACGCGGCAGTGCTCCAGCCACTGGTCAATCACCGGCAGCGGCTCAATCCCGGCTTTCCAGAGGTGGCCGATGTCCAGCGTGCGCGCAATCGGGAGTGCCGCAAAGAGCGGCAGCAAATGCTCCGGCGCGTAGCTCTCAAGGTTCTCCAGCGCAATCAGCTTCGGATCGCCCGCCCATTCCGTCACCTGCGCCAGCGCATCAATTGCCTGGGCGCGCCACGCTGCTGTGCCGACGCCATCGCCATCAATGTGCATAACATAAGCGTGGGGCTGCAAGGGTGCGCAAAGTTCAATCACATGCTTGGCCAGTTCGAGGGAGTCGCCGCCGTCGCTACGCAAATCGCGCGGCAAGTGCACCGTGTAGGTCAGACCGGCATCTGCGCCGATCTGCGCAAGTTGCGCCACGTCGGCATGCGTGGGCAGATTGTCCTCGCCACGCGGGGTGACGTAGAGCACAAGTTCAATGTCCTGCACCTGGCCGGCAAGGCGCGTGGCGTTGTGAACAAGGTCACCTCGATAGACATATGAGGTGGCGCCGAGGTGGAAGGAGAGAGGATGGGCTGCCATTGCGAAGTCCTGCGGCAGTGCGTCAGCATAACGGCAAGCTGGCGCAATAGAAAAGCCGCCGAGATCTATCTCGGCGGCTTCCTGGCTTGGGGCGCTTGATGGGGCTCGAACCCACAACATCTAGATCCACAATCTAGTGCTCTGCCATTGAGCTACAAGCGCCGTAATGCAGGGATTATGCGCACACGCTCGCGCAACCCCGGCTATGGCTGGGGGACAGGGATTCGAACCCCGATTGACGGATCCAAAGTCCGTAGTCCTGCCATTGGACGATCCCCCACCACGCGCCCACGGGCTCTGCAACGGCCCGCTGATCCTTGCGCCAGGAGGCATCCAGAATCACCGGCGGGCCCAGGCGGGAGGATCATCCGCTTGTGTGCCGAGGCCCAGACTTGAACTGGGGACACCGCGATTTTCAGTCGCGTGCTCTA
>CAYRVP010000067.1:0-20393 GCA_964427845.1 uncultured Caldilineaceae bacterium | reverse complement strand
ATCGCCTCAAGCACGCCGCCGCCAATCGCCAGCGCCTTCTCGGAAACCGTGAAGCAGTAGTCACGCGCCGCGCGCGCATCCAGATCGCCGATCTTCATGCCGGGCGTCACCGCAACGGATGGGTGAATCATACCACGCAGCCTGCCCGCAAACGGCGCGCGGATAGCAATCCCCTCGGGCGCTGGCGCGCCGGGCGCGGGCAGAAGCGTGGCAATCAGGTCGCCCTCGGCCACTGCGTCGCCAATTGCCGCGTGGCCCGCGACGGTGCCCGCGGCGGGGGCGCGCAGCACACGCTCAACGCTGCGCCCTGCCACAAGCCCCGGCGTGCCCGTGTTCGGCTCGGCCTCGCCCTGCCATAGTACGCGCCCCAGCCAATGGCCGCGGTTGGTTTCGATGACGGCGTAGCAATCGGCGCCGGCGCAGAAGCCGGGCCCCAGCGCAATCACCAGCGGCGCATCGCTCATGTGTGTACCCGTATTGCGCTTGGCCAGGATGGCATCCACCAGGACAGCGGGTGCAAGCGCGCGCAGCGCGTCAGCGGAAGGCTCGACCAGCACGGGCGCAATGCCTTGCGCCGCGAGCGCAGTCGCCTCTGCAGGCGTCGCGCGCCGTGCGCTGATCTCTTCCACCTGGCAGCCGCCGTCGAAGACAGCCTGGGCAAACGAGACCGTGCGCCGCACTGCCAGCGGCCGCGCCAACTCGGTGAGGATTACCGGGAAGCCGCAGCGCATGAGGCGCAGCGCAACGCCTGTGGCCAGATCGCCCGCGCCCTTAATGAGGATGGGGCCGAAGGTAATTGGTAATTGGTGCATTGGTAATTGGTTTTTTGCGTTGATCGGTTGGTTCGCTGACTGGGCGCCTCTACGAGACGCAGTCATTACGATTTGCCACTTACGATATCACGTTACGCAGCGTGGCCGCTGTCCGTAGCGGAAGGCCTCCCGGCCTTCGTTTTAGCGCTCTGCGTACAGGCATTTCAAGAATTAACGAAGGCCGGGAGGCCTTCCGCTACGAACAGCGGACGCCCAGCGTAACATGAGTTACCACTTACCATTTACCAATGACCTCTTACCTCTTACCAATGATCGTTGTTAACCATCCAGCCCCGCCGTCACCCACTCCTGCCAGCGCTTGACGTAGGCCTGCTGCTCATTGGTTTCGGGCGAGCGACGGCCCGCCTTGGGTGTGGAATCGACCCCCGCCTGGATGAAGGCGAGCGCGTCGGCAGCGGGCACGCCGTGGCGCACCAGCCAGCAGCCCACCACAGTGCCCGTGCGGCCAATGCCGCCCCAACAATGCACATAGACCGTGCGCCCGTCCTCGAGATCGGCGTCAATCTGGTCCAGAATTATCGTCATCATATCGGGGGTGGGCACGCCCAGGTCCATAATCTCGTAGGGGCGGTGAATGACCTCGTGGCCCAACACGGCCGCCTCCTGCGCAAGCAGCTCTGCATAGGGGAGCAGCGGGTCATGCGGCGTCGTCAGATTGTAGAAGGTGTCGACGCCGACGGCGAGAAAGGCACGCAGTTTGTTGCGCGCCGCTTCCTCGTCAAATGCGGCCGGGTACTCACCGGCGAGAAGCCGCCCCGGCTCCACCCAGTACGACGCGGCGATGGGGCGTGGGTTGGATTGGGATTCGCTGGATTGCATGTTCGTCTCCTCGACTGCGCACACGCGCAAACAGTTCAGGCGTTGCTTTCGACCTCCACCCTGTAGGCCGAGGTGTCGTGCAACTGAATGGCTGCCGGCGGCAAATGGCTTATGTCATTGACGGCTATGCCCGTCCAGCGTTCGCCGCTGCCACGCAGAATGGCGACGGCGCAGTTGTGCGGCTCCCAGTTCTGCCAGTCGGCGGGGCCACTTCCCAGCCAGGCGGCGAGCACGTTGCAGATGAAGCCGCCGTGTGTCACCAGCAGCAACGTTTGGCCGGGATGGGCAGCCACCAGCCGGCGCGTTGCCTCAACGGCGCGTCGACCAAACGAGGCGGGCGATTCGCCGTTGGGGGGTGCAAAGGTTGGATCCACGGCCCACGTGCCCCACAAATTCTCGGTGGCGGCCAGGTCGGCCATGGCGCGGCCCTCCCAATCGCCCAGGTCAAACTCGCGCAACCCGTCGTCGACCACCGGCTGCATGCCAATCGTATGGGCAATCGCGGCTGCCGTGGTTTGCGCACGCGCCAGCGGCGAAACATAGAAGGCCTCAATGCCACCCACTTCGGGGGCAAGCGTGGCAAAACGTGCGCCCGTGGCGGCCACCTGCATCTGCCCGCGCGCCGTCAGCGGCGAGTCCAGCGCGCCATTCCAAACGGCGTTGATGTTTGCTTCGGTCTCCGCATGGCGGACGAGAATGAGGGTGGTTGGTGGCATAGTTGTTGATTCTTGGTTCGTTGATTGGTTGACTGGTTGATTGGTTGACTGGTTGACTGGTTGACTGGTTGATTGGTTGACTGGTTGACTGGTTGACTGGTAAGTGGTGCATCCGGCAAGTGAGACGGTCTTTCGTAGCGGCTGCTTTAGCTGCCGTACTAACCAATCGCACTGTGACAAAGACGAACGGCGCCTGAAGCCGCCGCTACGAATCAGCGACGTACTTGCAGGATGCAGCAGTAAGTGGTAACTGGTAACTGGTAACGGGTGCATTCGAGTGTGCTTACCGGTAATCGATGAGTCCACTGAAAAAAGGGTCGGGCCCTGCAAAAGCCAAATTGGTGGGAGGAAACCTCCCCACATTGGGGCAAATAGCAGAGCAAAATAGGGAGAGCGACGCAGAATCGGCGCAATAATCGATTCTGCGTCCCACCCAACTTTACAACGATCCGTAAGGTTGCTCTAGATCGAGTATTCTCAGGAGACTCATCGATAATCAGTTACCAGTTACCACTTACCAGTCAACCAGTCAACCAGTCAACCAGTCCACCAGTCAACCAGTCCACCAGTCAACCAGTCAACCAGTCCACCAGTCCACCAGTCAACTGTCCCCGACCTGCGTTGACAGCATATCTCCCCCATGCTACACTTGCGCCACGATGCATACAAACAGAGCACTGCACGCGTTTGAACCGAGGATGCGCACCATCGAGAGGTTGTAGCCGCTCTGGACCTTTGCGCGTCTTGCGGGTCGTCGTTTCTGCAAAGTCCTCCGGCGGAGGACTTTTTTGTTTGCCCCAAATCTTTACATTCTGCAGAACAATAGCGAGCACTCATGGAATCATCACGAATCTTCAAGGCAGGCATTGCCGGCGCAACGGGCTACACCGGCCTTGCGCTGGTGCAACTGATCCAGCGCCACCCACACCTGGAAATTGGCTGGCTGACCAGCGAAAACAGCGCAGGCAAGTGCTTCAGCGACGTCCACGCCGTGCCGTGGGCCATCCCGTTGATTCCACTGCAGGCAAGCTATGCGCGCGCAGACGAGGTGGATGTCGTCTTCCTCTGTCTGCCACACGGCGAATCGCTCGAAGCAGCGCGCCACTTTGCCCAGGCCGGTGTGCGCGTCATCGACCTCAGCGCCGACTTCCGCCTCGACACACCGGAAGCCTATACCACCTGGTATGGCAAGCCCCATGCCGACCCTGCCCTGCTCGACCGCTTCGTCTACGGCCTGTGCGAGGTGAACCGTGCGCAGTTGCGCGGCGCGCAGTTGATTGCCAATCCTGGCTGCTACCCCACCTCGGTGAACCTGGGGCTCTACCCGCTGGCGCAGGCCGGCGTGCTGGGAGAGCGCGTCGTCATCGACAGCAAGAGCGGCATCAGCGGTGCAGGACGCACGGCCAAGCTGCTTTATCAGTTTGTCGAATCCAACGAGAATCTCACGCCCTACAATCTAGGCTATCGTCACCGCCACATTGCCGAAATGGAACTTGTGCTCAACGGTGCTACCCAAGTCGGGCAGGCCGGCAGCGGGCACCGTTTCAGTTTCAACCCGCACCTGCTGCCTGTCAATCAGGGCATTCTGAGTACAATGTATGTGAATGTGGAGGGTGGCCTCAGCGAGGCGCAGGTGCGCGATCTCTACGCCACACAGTATGCGGGCGAGCCTTTCATCCACCTGCTGCCCGCCGGCCAACAGGCGACGCTGCGCCATGTAGCGGGCACAAATCGCTGCGCCATCAGCATCACCCCCGAGGACCCGCGCAACCCCAACGGGCCGGATTATGTGATTGTGGCCTGCATCGACAACATCATCAAGGGGGCCAGTGGCCAGGCGCTGCAAGCATTCAACATTGCCGCAGGCCTTGAGGAGACAGAGGGTCTCTTGTAGGCGGTCGGCAGTGGGCAATCAACAGTTGGGGTACGCCACAATTAGGGCGCAACCGAGTGGAAAGGGGGACAGGGCACAATGCAGAAGATAAGCGAAGCGGTCGATGAGAGCAGAGCCACAGAGCCGGAGACACCCTACATCGTTGTCCTCAAGGTGGGGGGCAACGAACTGGATGACCCGGCCTTCCTCTACGGGCTGGCGCAGGCGGTGCGCGCCGTGCTGGCGGACGGCCATTTCCCTGTGATTGTGCATGGCGGCGGCAAGGCGGTCAGCGAATACCAGGCAAAACTGGGCCTTAGCGAGCGGCGCATCGAGGGGCTGCGCGTAACCGATGACGCGAGCATGGAACTTGCCGAGATGGTGCTCAGCGGCCTGATGAACAAGCGCATTGTGCGCGCCCTCGTCCACCAGGGCATGCGCGCCGCGGGCATCAGCGGCGTAGATGACGGCACAATCTACGTGGAGAAGATGTGGCATCCTCTGGGCGACCTGGGGCGCGTGGGCGATGTGCGCGATGTGGACACCTATCTGCTCAACACGCTGATTGCGGCGAAGATCGTGCCGGTGGTCTCGCCCATCAGTTATGGCGCACTGGATGCCGAAAGCTACAACGTGAACGCCGACCACGCCGCCACGGCGCTGGCAGCCAAATTGGGGGCCATCAAACTGGTCTTTGTGAGCAATGTGCCGGGGATTCTGGTGGCTGGGCGGCTGGTGCGCGCGGTTACCGCCGGCCAGGCCGAAGCGTGGATCAGCGAGGGCATCATCAGCGGCGGCATGATTCCCAAGGTGCGCAGCGCATTGGAAGCCGTGCGCAACGGCGTGGCGCAGGCAGTGATCACCAACCTGGCCGGCGTGCAAGAGGGCGGCGGCACGGGCGTGCTGGGCGGATGAGCGGGTGACAATTATCAATCATCAATCATCAATTCGAATTGATGATTGATGACTATCGAGCGATGGGGGCAGACGATGGACGCGCAGGAAGTCATGAATCTTGAACAAGAGTACGTGCTGGGCGTCTACGGGCGCGCACCTTTTGTGCTGGAGCGGGGCGACGGCTGCACCCTTTATGATACAACCGGCAAGGGCTATGTAGACTGCGTGGCGGGCATCGCGGTGAACGCGCTGGGCTACAACGATGCGGGCATCAACGCTGCGCTGGCCCAGGCCGCGACCACAGGCATGTGGCACACGAGCAACCTCTACCACACCGCCTCCCACGTGCAACTGGCGCAGATGCTCTGTGAAGGCTCCTTTGCCGACAAGGTGCATTTCAGCAACAGCGGGGCCGAAGCCAACGAGGGCGCATTCAAGTTCGCGCGCCGCTACGCCAGGGCGAATGGCAATCCTGACAAGTACGAGATTCTGGCCTTCAGCGGCGCTTTTCACGGGCGCACCTTTGGCGCACTGGCCGCCACGCCGCGGCCCAAGTACCAGGATCCCTTCACGCCCCTTATGCCGGGCGTGCGCTTCGCCACCTTCAACGATCTGGAAAGCGCACGCGCGCAGATGGACGAACGCGTCTGCGCCATTATTGTGGAACCGATTCAGGGCGAAGGAGGCATTTATCCCGCGTCCGAAGAATTTCTGCGCGGGCTGCGCCAATTGGCCGAAGCGTACGACGCGCTCCTCATCTACGACGAGGTGCAGTGCGGTGTAGGGCGCACAGGCGCCTTTTGGGCCTACCAGGGGCTTGCGCAGAATGGCGACGCCGACGCGCTCGCACCCGACATCCTGACGGCGGCCAAGCCACTGGCGGGGGGCATGCCCATGGGCGCGATCCTCATGCGCCAGAAGGTGGCCGACGCCATGCACAAGGGCGAGCACGGCAGCACCTTTGCGGGCGGCCCGCTGGTGACGAGCGTGGCAACACACGTCGTCGGCCGCGTCCAGCAGCCTGCCTTCCTGGCCGAAGTTACGGCCAAGGGCAATCTCCTGCGCGAGATGCTCGAGGAACTCAACAGCCCGCACATTGTGGAAGTGCGTGGCAAGGGGTTGATGGTGGGCGTCGAACTGGACATCGACGCCGCCCCCGTGATCGCCACCGCCTATGACCGTGGCGTGTTACTGGTCAATGCCGGCCCCAACGTTCTGCGTCTCGTCCCCCCACTCATCATCAGCGAAGAAGAAATCGGCTTCGTGGTGGGGGTGATTGGGGAGATTTTGCAGGAAATCGAAGCATAAGTGGTAAGTGGAAAGGGCAATTGGCGCGCACCAGTTGCCACTTACCGCTTACCACTTACCAGTTACTCTTGCTGAAGCGCTACCCTTGCTATCCCAGGATTCGCCATGCCCGTCACCATCCGCCCGGCCAACGCCAAAGATGTGCCGCCCATCCTCAGCATCGTCAACCGCTTTGCGGAGATGAACGTCATGCTCCCGCGCACGGAGGAAAGTGTACGCCAGACAATCGACGCCTGGCTCGTCGCTGCGCACGAAGACGATCCGCCCCCCGGTGAGCCGGCCGTTGTGGGCTGCGGCGCGCTTGTGCCCCTCACCGACGCGCTGGTTGAACTGCGCTCGCTAGCCGTGCACGAGAGCCAGCAGGGCAAGGGTCTGGGCGGCGTGATCGTGGATGCGCTCGTACAGTCGGCGCGCGAGCAAGGTTACGCGCAGATCTGTGCGCTCACGCTGCGCGAGAATTTCTTTGTACGCCACGGCTTTTCGCTGGTTGATCGCTGGGCCATCAGCCCCAAGGTGTGGCAGGAGTGCATCTATTGCCGCAAGTTCCACCGCTGTGATGAAGTGGCGGTGCTCATGGATCTCGACGCCCAGCGCCCGAGTACGCAAGCGGCTGGCGCCGGCGCATGGGGTCCGCTGCTGCGCTGGGAGGAATGGCAGCCGCTGCGCCTCGCCTACAAGCGCAAGCCCCAGGCAAATGATGCAGAAGAAACAAGGGAATCAAATGGCTGAAGCGTTGCTTGTGCTGGCAAATGGCATGCTCTTCCGAGGAGAAGCCTTTGGCGCGGCCGCCACGGTGGTGGGCGAAGTGGTGTTCAACACCTCGCTCACAGGCTATCAGGAGGTCATCACCGACCCGTCGTACCGCGGCCAAATGGTGACGATGACGGTGAGCCACGTGGGCAACACTGGCATCAATGCCGAGGACGTGGAGAGCGACGCGCCGCAGATTACCGCCCTTATTGTGCGCGAGGTGAGCCAGGTGGTGAGCAACTGGCGCTCCAACGAGACGCTGGACAACTATCTCGCGCGCCATGGCATTCCGGGCATCAGCGAGGTGGACACGCGCGCACTCACGCGCACGCTGCGCGATGGCGGCGTTCTCCACGCAGCGCTTTGCACGGACGGCAGTCACAACGCCGACGCGCTGCTGGCGCTGGCGCGCGGCTGGCAGGGGCTGGACGGGCGCGACCTTGTGCGCGAGGTCACTTGTCACGAGCCCTACAACTGGGTGGACGGCACGCGCTTCGAGTGGACGCCGGTGCCATCGGGCGGGTGGCAGCCGCCGCGCGCCGGCGCATCCAGCGATGCACATCAGGATGCGCCGCTGGTTGTGGCGTATGATTACGGCATCAAGCACAACATTTTGCGCCGCCTCACCAGCCACGGCCTGCGCGTGACGGTGGTGCCTGCGCACACCACGGCGGCGGATGTCCTGGCGCTGCGCCCCGATGGCCTCTTCCTGAGCAACGGCCCGGGCGACCCCGCCGGCGTGCCCTATGCGACCGAGGCGGTGGCGGCGCTGCTCGATGCGCGCGTCCCCACCTTTGGCATCTGTCTCGGCCATCAAATCATGGGGCTGGCGGCGGGTGCGCGCACCTACAAGCTTAAGTTCGGCCACCACGGCAGCAATCAGCCCGTTTCGGATGTGGACGCGACCAATGTGCAGATTACGGCGCAGAACCACAACTACGCCGTCGATGAGACGACCCTCCCGTCGCGCGTGGAGGTGACCCACCGCAACCTCAACGACGGCACCGTGGAGGGGCTGCGTTTTCGCGACCGACCCGCCTTCTGTGTCCAGTATCACCCCGAGGCCAGCCCCGGCCCGCATGACGCCGACCTGCTCTTTGCCCGCTTTGCCGCACTGGTTGCAGAGCACAGGCGTCGGCGCCCAAAGGAGAATCGAGCATGAGGACAGCCCCGAGTGATGTACGCACTATCAACGTATCGATTGTGGGGATGGGCCATGTAGGGCGCAACGTGCTGCGTCTGCTTGAGGAGAAGCGCGATCGTCTGCGCACCGAATACGGGCTGGACTTCCGCGTGATCCTGGCCGCCGACAGCAGCGGCGTGGCAGTGAACACCGAGGGGTTCGATGTTGCCGAGTTGCGCCGCACCAAGGAACTGGGCGGCCACATGGATGAGTTGCCCGGCTTTCTGCCCAATCGCTCGCCCGCCGACGCGCTGGCGATTTGCCACTGCAACCTGCTCTTCGAGGCGTCACCCGTGAATCTGCAGACGGGCGAACCGGGGCTGGGCGCCACGCGCGCCATGCTGGCACGCGGCGTGCATGTGGTGCTTGCCAACAAGGCCCCACTCGTGCTGGCATTTCACGATCTCCACCACCTGGCGCGCAGCAACGGAGCGCAGCTTGCCTTCAGCGCGACCGTCTGCGGCGCGCTGCCTGTGATCAACATTCTGCAGCGCGATTTCATTGCGGCCGAGATTCGCAGCTTGCGCGGCATCTTCAACAGCACCTCCAATTTCATTCTGGGCGAGATGGAAGCCGGGCGCGCATATGCTGACGCACTGGCCGAGGCGCAGCAGCGCGGCCTCGCCGAGACCGACCCCAGCCTCGATGTGGACGGCTGGGACACGGCCAACAAACTGGTGATCATTGCCAACGCCGCCCTCGGCGTCTCGGTGCGGCTGGAGGATGTGGCGGTGACGGGCATGCGTCAGGTCACTGCGGCGCAACTGGCCGCCGCCCGCGCCGAGGGCAATACGATCAAGCTGGTGGCCACAGCGCAGCGGGCGGCGGGCAAGTATCGCTTCACTGTCGCGCCCGAGGTTGTGGCACTGGCGGACTTTCTGGGCAGTTGCGCAAGCTGGGAGATGGGCATCGAGGTGCAGAGCGACATCTACGGCAAGCAGTTTTATAAAGTGTGGGAGCGCGAGCCTCTGCCCACGGCCGCGGCCATGCTGCGCGACGCGGTGAATATTTACACGGGCGGCGCGGCGTAACGACAAATGGTAAGTGGTAAGTGGTAATTGGCGCCGTTATCACTTACCACTTACCAATTACTGCTTACCACTTCTGCTGCCCGGGAAAATGGCCCCCTGCTTTGACGAAGCATTGGCGCGTGTGCTACGATTGCACTTCACGCCTCGAGAGGGAACGCCGCCGCAGTGGTGCGTTCCGCGCCGGCGCAAACCAGTCCCCTTAGCTCAGAGGACAGAGCAGAGGTTTCCTAAACCTTTGGTCCCAGGTTCGAGTCCTGGAGGGGACGCCACAAGCACCGACATGTTGTTGGTAAATGTCCCACACAGAACGACGCCCGCTTGCAGGCTGCAAGCGGGCGTCGTTCTGTGCATAGACTACTGGATTAGCAAGGCGAACGAGCTCCCGCCTATCGCTTCACAGCTGGCAAGAACACACTCAGGTTGGAGACCGTGACTGGAAGTGATTCGAAATATGTACCGGCTGCGTTTGTGGCAGTAACTGAAACGCTGTATTCGCCGGCTTCCACAAAAGTGTGAGTCGCCTTTACAATAACGACGTCCACTTCGCTCGGCATAGTCTCTGCGCTGCCCACATCGCACGACTCGACAGTGCCGTCATCGAAATCCCATGTGCAGTTCGCGATTGCGCTCAGTGGTAGCGAGGCGTTGAAGCGTATGGACTGCCCAATGACAGCGGGACCTTCCATCAAGATCGCTGCTGTCGACGTCTTGTTGAAGGTTGCCATAACGCTTCGCGCCTGATCCATGGTCACAGTACAACCACTTGCGCCGGTGCATGCTCCGCTCCAGCCGACGAACGTCGAACCGGCATCAGCAACCGCTGCCAGAGCGACGGTAGCTCCGTGCGTAAATGTCTCCGAGCAGTCTACTCCGCACGCAATGCCTGCCGCTGGAGTTGCCACCTTTCCGCCTCCTGTGCCCGTTTTGCTGACAGCAAGTGTCCACAACACAGGTGTCTTGTCAAAAGTGGCCGTAACGTTGCGCGTCTGATCCATGGTCACGGTGCAACCACCTGCACCAGTGCATGCGCCACTCCAGCCGACGAACGTCGAACCGTCATCAGCAACTGCCGATAGAGTGACGGAAGCCCCGTGTGCATACACTTCAGTACAGTCCGCTCCACACGAAATGCCTGCGGCCGCGGTTGCCACCGTGCCGCCGCCGGTGCCTGCTTTGCTGACGTTAAGTGGTCGCAGGACGGTGAACAACCCCGCGCTTACGACTTGTGAGTACGCGGTCCGGACAGTAATCGGCCCGGAAGCGGAATCAGGCACTGTGGCAACCAAGGCCCCATCAGTCTGCACAATGTGACTTGCCGCTACACTACCTACCTTGACCTCCACGACGTCAAAGAAGTTGGCTCCAGACACCGTTATCTGTGACCCGACCAGTCCGGTTGGCGGATTGAAGCTGGTCAAACTGAGCACTGGCGCGGGGACTGTCGTAATCGACACGTCGTCGATATAGAAGCTGCTTACCAATGCTGAGTCTGTCTTCGCACCAAACAGCAGGTTGCCTGTTATCCCAGCAAGCCCACTAATATTGACAACGCTTTCCTGCCAACTGCCGGTTTGATATGTCGTACACAGGTTGCCAGAATCCACCTCAATGCCGCCAAGAAGAACAGATACATGGTCAAAGGCAAGACCGCAATCGGTATCCTCACTGCGAATATAGTAGTAGTAATGTAGCTGGAAGGCACGCTCATTTAGTGATACGAGTTGACCAAGCACGGAAGTCTCGTTGTGCAATCCGCCCAACCATGCTAAGTATGAGCCAACATGTGGTGGGACTGACGGTGGACCATTGTCAATCAGACCGACGCCACTTGTTGAAGCTTCCACCCAATCACCATTCGAGCCGAGTTCAAAGCCCGGGTTGCGCAGGGGTGCCGGCCCGTCCTGTGAGTCGGTGTATGACTTTATCCAGGCTACATATTTCGACACGCGAGTATACACACCTGGGGTCATAGCTTGCGCGCAACCGGCACCGAAGCTTACTACGCCAGCAAGCTTCCACCCGCCAGTTCCACCCCACCCCATTAACGGACCGCCGCTGTCGCCCTGGCATGAGTCAACACCGCCAGATGGAAGGCCAGCGCATATCATGTTGTCCGTGATAGATTGCGGGTATGCATTAGCACAGGTCGACTGCGGTGCGACCAATACCCCAGCCTTTTGTAGAATGTCGGCGCCGTTTCCGCCTTGACTTGTCGCGCCCCAGCCGGTAACAGCGACAAAGGCATTCATTTGAACCAACGAGTCATCTTGAGGGCTTATCAGCAGAGGTATGAGATTCGTGCGCGCGTCGAGACGAACGGGCTTGTCTAGCTTCAATAGTGCGATATCGTTATCTTTCCCATAGGGTCCGGAGCCAAAATAACCGGGATGAACGACTACCTGAACTACGGTCCGCACCTGTTCCGTACCCTCCTGCACCAGGCGATTGTGCTCGCCGAGTGTGACTTGGAAGCTGGAGACAGGCAAGTATGTGAGGATTCCAGGCGATATTGTTGTGCTCGTTGCACAATGCGCGGCAGTCAGCACCCAGCGCGGATGGACCAATGAGCCTCCGCAGGTGCCTGTGCCACCTGGTGTTTGCACAGTGAGCAGCGCCTGCCACAGAAATTCGCCAGGGTCCGCTGGTTGGCCGCCCACAATGTCGGGCGACGCGGGCGACACCGGTTGGTCAGGCGCGGCGGGTTCCTGGGCAAAGGCCTGCGGCGTTGAAAGAGAAAGGAGAACAAGCGCGAGGAGGGCGGTCAAGACGAGACGGTATAACCATTTTCGGTAGGGATTTGTGTTCATCTTCGTTCCTCGGGAATGTGGTACGAAAAGGATCGCGCGCGGGCGCATTGCTGTTGCGCCGATATGTAGCCTACTTCCTACTTCCTTCCGATGGTTTTTGGGGGGTCTTCCAAGGTGCTCCTTTCAGCACGGCCGCGCATCGCGCAGCGCCGCGATTACTCCAACTATTCCGATTTGAAAAGACTTTGCGCGACAGGGCGGGGTGAAGCCGGGTGTGCTGCCGGGGTCGCGCACGGGGGCCATCTTCAGTGTACAGCGTCAACCCGCGCCGGGCAAGGGTTGGGCGACATGCTCAGGAGGGGACAATTGGTCCTGCAAACTGAAGCAAACCTTCCCGCTCTGCTTGCCTCGTTTCACATAACCCCGCGCGTCATTGACGCCCCCGCCCCTTGATGGTATTCTGCCCCCCACGTTGCATCGACGCACACGCAATGTGCGTGTGCCGCCGTCCCGCCTCAGTCGCGCCAGTTGCATCAGTCGCCCCGGGCCTTTGCTTGCATGAAGCAGACGACATCGAAGCCGGCCACGCTGCAAAGCCTTGCGCTGCCGCTCATCCTCACCGTGGCCTTCGCCCTCCTCACGTTTCCCACCTGGCGCTGGTTGTGGGGCGAGTGGATGGGCAATGACTACTACAGCCATGGCCTCCTGATTGTTCCCCTCTGTCTCTTTCTTGGCTACCAGCGCATCCGGCGCGATGATACATTCGTATGGCGGCCCGGCCAGGGCAGCCTGCCCGGCTTGCTTGTGCTGGGTCTTGCAGTCGCGCTCTACCTCTGGTTCGTAAGCCAGCGCGCCTGGTATCTGGCCGCCTTCGCCATAATTGGCATGATCGCCGGCGGCGTCTGGCTGCTGGGCGGCGGCCGCGCCGCGCGTACCCTGGCCTTTCCCATCGGCTACCTGGCCTTCATGGCGCCGCTGCCTCTGATCGAACGCTCCACGCTGCCGCTGGCGCTCTTCACCGGCGTCTGTTCGGGTGCGCTGGTCAAGTTCCTGGGGCTGGATGTGACGATTGTGGGCAATTCCGTTACTTTGCCCAATGCCGATTTGGTGATTGGCGCACAGTGCAGCGGCGTCAACTCGCTGATTACGCTCTTTGCGCTTATGACGCTGCTGGCCTACCTGGTGGATGGGCCGCTGTGGGCGCGGCTGCTGCTGGTGTTTCTGGCCGTGCCGCTGGCGCTGCTGGGCAACATCCTGCGCGTCGCGTCGCTGCTCTATGTGGCGCGCGCCTGGGGGGCGGATGCCGCCTTCACCTACTACCATGACTACTCGGGCTTCATCTTCTTCATCGGCGTCCTGCTGCTGATCTATCCGCTGGCGCGCATGCTGGGCATGCGCAGCCTGCGGGCCAACGTGATCTAATGGAAATCAACCGCTCCGCAGCCCCAAACCTTGCCGCAGCGCATGCCGACAGCGTGCAGGTGGCAGCGCAGGCCCCAACCGCGCCGCCCGGCCGCGGCTATGCCTTTGCCGTGGGCGGTGCGCTGACCCTGTTGATTGCTGCCGCGCTCAATGTCTACTGGCCTACACGCGACGCCGCGCCTGCCGCGGGGTCCGCAGGCGCAAGCGTGCCTCCCATCACCTATGTCAGCGACCTCGACTTCTGGCAGCGCACGCCGCGCGAAAGCACCGTGGCCGCCGTCAGCCACTTTGATCTGGACCACGACCTCAATGATGTGCCCATGCAGATTGGCGAGTGGCGCGGCGAACTGCGCCCCGAGCAAAACCAGGAGGTGCTCATCCTCCTGCAGCCCGAGCAGTATGTGCAGCGCCTCTACCGCAACAGCCAGGGAGAGGCCATGTGGCTGAGCATGGTGGGCGGCCGCAGTTCGCAGCCCTTCCACGCGCCCGACATCTGCTACGACGCCGACGGCTGGCAGTACAACCTGGGCTCGCACCCCGTGTCCCTGGCGGGCGGCGGCAGCATCTACGGCCTCTACCTCGATGCACACAAGCAAGTCCCCGCCCAGGAAGAGCCCACACGCCACGTGGTCTTCTACCTCTACCTCTTCCCCAATGCCCAGCGTTCGCTCTCCGATGGCATTGTGCTCTTCAAGCTCACATCAAGCCGCATTGGCACGCTCGAGGAGACGCTTGCCATCCATGAGGACTTTGTGCGCCAGTTCTTCAGCGCCACCAAGCCAGCAAGCTGAATGAGAACAACATCTTTGACGCAAAGGCGCAAAAGCGCTAAAGAACGCAAAGAACTGCAAGAACTGGAGATTGTCAGTTCTTGCAGTTCTTTGCGTTCCTTAGCGCTTTTGCGCCTTTGCGTCAAGGTTGTTGTGCCGGTGGTGATGCTGCTGGCCGGCTGTGCACCGGTCGCGCCGGTTACGCCCGCGCCGCCTGCCGCAACACCTGCGCCACCGCTCGGCTCCTGCACGCTCACATTTGAAGAGGCCCCAGACGACGATCTGCAAATCCGCGCCGTGCTGCGCACCGAGGGCACGCTGCTGGTGAGCCAGCAGATTGACGCGCTCATGGCGCTCTGGGCCGATGACGCGAGCGTCGTCAACGCCAAGAATACGCCCAATGACGAGGTCGACGACCAGTTGTGGATGGGCAAGGATGCCGTGCGCCACCGCTACGTGCGCACCGTCTTCCCGGGCGCGCCAAGCGCCGCCGCCCCCACCGACATGGAGATTGCCATCGCCGGCGAGAGCGCCGTGGTTACCTCCACAACGCACATCGGCGATGAGGTCTCGACGGCAGGTGACCGCTGGCATCTGCGCAACGTAGGCGGCTGCTGGGTGATCGAGCGGCTGGTCTACAACCTGGAACCGGCAAAGTAAACGGCCATACGCACAACTTGACGCAAGGACGCCAGGGCGTCCTTGCGTCAAGTTGTGCGTATGGCCGTTGCCTAGCGGCGACGGGCAGTGAGTGCGCCCAGCAGCAGCAGCACGGCCAGCACGGCCACATCGAGCAACAGCGTGACCACCAACGCGCTGTTCAACTGCATGAGGGGCGCGGCGGTGGCTTCGAGCAGGTTGCCCAAGGCATCCAGCGGCAGGCCAATCAGCAGATAGACGAGCGCCGCCAGCCCAATGTAAACGAAGAGAGGCTTGAGCGGTTCGCGGTCGGGCGCGCTGGGCATCATGCCGTTGGCAATCACAAAGATACCCCACGCCCAGAGCGCAGCATCGGGCCGCCGAAAGGCCAGCGCCAGCGCATCAAGCCACCCGCCCACGCTCTGCCCCGCAAAGCTCTGCGCCACAAGTGAGTCGCCAAACCAGGCGCGCGCCATCAGCGCCACCAGCAGCGTGCCCACAAAGAGGGGCGCCATCCCTACCAGGCTGTCGAGCAGGGGGCCGCCGCTGCGCGCCGTTACGCTGCCCAGCCCCACCATGCGCCCGCGCCGTTTGGGCCACACGGTGAACTTGCCCGGCTGCAGCCCCAGCACCCACGCCGTGACCCAATGCGCCGCCTCGTGTACAAGTATCCCGGGCAGCAGCAGGAGGAAATACGCGACGATCGCGAAATCGACCGAAACGGTGACGTTATAGACTGCCTGCTGCACGCTCAGGCTGATGCGCGCGCTGAACCACGCCAGCGCCAGCAGCGCTGCCCCGAAGAGCAGCAGGGCGGTGAGCGTGGTGTTTGTCATTGGGGAGCAGAGAGTCGGGTGTCGGGTGTCGGGTGTCAAGAACGGCGCGCCCAACCATTTGCGGGCGCGCCTGAGGGCTCTGCTTGCTGAGGCTGTTCTTTGCGCTTTCTCTGCGCCTTCGCGCCTCTGCGTCGTCTTTACTCTGTGGCAGAACGGTCTATCTGCTGGCGCAGTTCGCTCTCCTCCGCCTGCAACTGCTCAATCTGCGTATCCATCTGCGCGATCTTCTTGGAGCGCCCGCCGCTGCGCAAACGTTCGCGCTCCATATTGCGCTGCAGTTGCACAATCCGCGCCTGCACGCTCTGCTTGCGTACAATCAACTCGCTTCGTTCGGACATAAGATGGCTCCAGTTCAACACCGGCGGATGGGCTACGCCTCGGGCGTGTCATCCGGCGGAATAAAGGACTGCTCGGAGAAATCGCGTATTTCGCGCGGCCGGTAGAGCCCATACGCAAGGCCCACGCTGATAAAGTAGAGCGTGAGCAGCGGGCCCATGACAAGCGTCATATTGACGGGGTCCACCGTGGGCGTGATGGCGGCGGCGGCAATCGCCACCACGATGATCGCGTGCCGCCAGAAGCCCAGCAATTGGCGGCCGCTGATGAGCCCCGTGCGCGCCAGCACCGCCACAATCAACGGCAGCTCAAACGAGACGCCAATCCAGAAGACGAGGCGCGTCACGAAACTGATGTAGCGATCAATGCTCCAATCCTGGCTGATGACTGTGCCGAGGAAGTTCTGCAGAAAACCCACGGCTGCGGGCAGGAGCATGAAGTAGGCAAAGGATGCGCCCACCGCAAAGAGCACCACGACGCCGGGCAGCATCCACAGAATCGCGCGCCGCTCGTGCGGGTAGAGGCCGGGCGACATGAAGGCAATGAGGTGGTAGATGATCATGGGCAGGGCAAACGCCGTGCCCACGGTGAAACCCACCTTGAAGAAGATGCCGATGGAATCGGTGGGCCCCAGCGCCTGCGGTGTTTTACCAAACGCGCTGAGCGGCGCAATGACGATCTTCAGGATAGGATTGACGAAGATCATCGCAATCAGCGTGCCCACGAGCAGCGCGCCCACAATCCACATCAGGCGATAGCGCAGCTCGATGAGGTGTTCCATCAGCGTCATCTTCTCGTCGTCGCTGGAGGTGGGCTTGGGCGGCGGTGACGAAGGTGACGTCTGGATTGGTTTGTAGGTGGCGCTCTTCTGGCTCATGCCGGCTGCTCCGGCGGGGAGGAGGGCTGAGATGCGGGCGCAGCGGATGCGTCAACGGGCAGTGCCGCCGGCGTGTGCGCGCCCGGCGGGAGAATTGTGTGAACAGGCTCGTCGGCCACAGTAACCCGTTGACCGCCGTTCATGGCTGCGCCATCTTCACCGGAGGCCGCAGCCTTGGGCGACAGGTCAGCCTTTGACGGCAAGTCAGCCTTGGGCGGAGGGGCGCCGCCGGCCGCGCGCGTAATCGCCGCCGCCGACGAAACCGGCGCAGGCGCAGGCGCAGGTATTGTGCCTTCAACGGATGGGGGCTTTGGCGCCAGCGGCTTGGCAGCCGGCGCCGCTGGCGCTGGCTTGGCAGCGTCGGCCGGCTTGGCGGCGTCAGCGCGGCTGGGGTCCAGCGCCTCATTGATGAGGCGGCGCGGGTTCATCTCGTCGAGCACCTTCAGTTCATCGCTGAACTGTGATGTCAACTCGCTGCCCAGTTTGCGGATCTCGCGGATGTAGCGCGCGCCTTCGCGCATGACGCCAGGCAACCTCTCGGGTCCCAGCACAATGAGCGCGATGACGGCGATCAGGATCAATTCAAGCGGCCCAATGCCGAAGATTCCATCCATGCGCTATGCTATGCCCTGTCCCATGCGCTAAAACGCCTGCTTGCGCGCGTCTGCCAGCGCAGCACCCAAAACGCCATTGACAAAGCGCGGGCTGCTGTCGCCGCCAAAGCTCTTGGCCAGTTCAACCGCCTCGTTGATGGTCACCTTCGGGGGCGTAGTGGCGTCGTTTGCGCCCAATTCATAGAGCGCCAGACGAAGGATGCTGCGGTCAATTGGGGCCAGTTGGTTCACCGGCCAGTCGGGCGCGAAGCGGTGTATCAGCGCATCAATGCGTTCACGATGACTCATCACGCCGGCCACGAGCCAAATCAGGAAATCGGCCCCCAGTTCACCCGGCGGGTTGACGCGCAGCCGCTCGTACAGGACGACGTCGGGGGCGTGGCCGGTTGTGTCAATTTCGTAGAGTGCCTGCAACGCCAACATGCGCGCCTTGCGCCGCTGATCGATAAATGCGCGCGTGGCGGTTTTAGGCGCCGTGGCGCTGCTTTCCGTTTCGGTCACGGCCGGTTGCGGCGCAGGCGGTGTGGGCTGCGCCGCCCCGTTGGGCGTCGCGCTCTCCTCGGCTTCGGGGCCGTCCGCAGGGTCCTGGTTGGAAAGAATCCAGTTTGCCATTCTATCCCGTCATCACTGCGCAGCGCAGCGTAGCCAAGGGCGCACGCGCGCTGCACGCTACATCATCACGAGGCCGCCGTCCACGCTCAGCACGTGGCCGGTAATAAAGCTTGAGCGATCATCGGCCAGAAAGGCGACGGCCCATGCCACTTCTTCAGGGGTGCCCATGCGCGCAAGGGGTGTATCACGCAGGATGCGCTCGCGCATCTCTTCGGGCAGCACGCCGGTCAGCGCGGTGGGGATGAAGCCCGGCGCCACCGCGTTGACGGTAATATTGCGGCTGGCCAGCTCGCGTGCAAGGCTCTTGGTGAAGCCGATGATGCCCGCCTTGCTGGCGGCGTAGTTGGTTTGCCCCGCCTGCCCCGCTATGCCTACTACGCTGGTGAGGTTGATGATGCGCCCCCAGCGCTTGCGGATCATGCCGCGCACGGCCGCCTTCGACACCGCATACACGCTCTTGAGGTTGGTGTCGATGACGGTGTCCCAATCATCTTCCTTCATCTGCATCAGCAGCATGTCGCGCGTTGTGCCGGCGTTGTTGACGAGGATCTCCAGCCCACCCAGTTGCTCGTTCACCTGCTTGACCAGCTCGGTGGCCTCTTGCGGATTGCTGATGTCGGCCTGAAAGAGCGCACACGCACCGCCTGCCGCACGAATCTGCTCAGCCACCGCGTTGGCGCCGTCGGCATTGCCGCGGTAGTGGATTGCCACGCGCGCACCGCCCGCGCCAAACTCGAGCGCCGTCGCCGCGCCAATGCCGCTGCTGCTGCCTGTGACCAATACGACTCGATTCTCGAAGCGGTTTCCGCCGCCCAACATCTCGCTCATACCCATCACTCACTCCAGTGTGGACGGTCAAGTGCGCCCATTATACGTCGCAACGGGGCAAAGTGCGAACAACGGCACCGTGTCCGGGCCCCACGAACAATGCGAACGCCGATTGAGGCGCGGCTCCCGATAGTGGAAGCGGCGCTTCAATCGGCGCATGGTCGTGGCGTACTCCGCTACACAGCTTGCTGCTGCGCAAGCACGAATGCCGCGAGATTATCCGGGATGTTGATCGTAGCGCGGGCGGCGCTGCGCTCAATGCGCTTGACGAGCCCTGTGAGTACTTCGCCCGGCCCCACTTCTGCAAAGCGCACAATCCCCGCCGCCGTCATGGCCTGGATGCTCTGCGTCCAGCGCACGCTGCCGGTCAGTTGCGCCTCGAGTTCGGCGCGCACCGCATCAACACTGGTGAGGGGTGCAGCGGTGGTGTTGGCGTACACGGGCAGCGCGGGCGGGCGCATGGGCGTTGCGGCAATCGCCTGCCGGAATTCGGCAGTCGCCTGCGCCATGAGCGGGCTGTGCGCGGCAATGCTCACCGCCAGCGGCATGACCTTCTTGGCGCCGGCGCCCGCAAGTGCTGTCATGGCGGCCTCCATGCCCGCACGATCACCCGAGATCACTACCTGGCCGAGGCAGTTGTCGTTGGCCACCTGGGCGATGCCGCCGCTTGCTGCCGCCGCCTCGCGACAGAGTGTGGCAACCTGCGCCTCGTCCAGTCCCAATATGGCAGCCATCATGCCCGGTGTGCGCGCGCCTGCCTCTTTCATCAGGCGGCCACGCGTACGCACAAGACGCAGGCCGTCGGCGAAGGTGAGGCTGCCCGCGGCCACCAGTGCGGTGTACTCGCCCATACTGTGCCCCGCGAGCGCGTTGGGGGCGGCGCCGTCAAGGTCCGCCAGCAACCCGGCGTGGGGCTGCATGGCGGCTTCGGCGGCCAGCGCGCGCAGGGCAGCGATGGAGGCTGCCAGCAGCGCGGGTTGCGCGTTGATGGTGTCGGTGAGTTCCTCTTCGGGCCCCTCAAAGCAGAGCCTGCTGAGGCCAAAGCCGAGCACGTCGTCGGCTTCCTCAAAGGTGCGCCGTGCGGCCGGATAGGCAGCGGCCAGCGCCTGGCCCATGCCCACGTGCTGGCTGCCCTGGCCGGGAAAAAGCCATCCCGTTGCGCGCACTGCCATGAGAAATGTGAATTCGGTTGGCACGGTGGGTTCCTTCGTCGCAGGGCAGGAGAGAGAGGTGACCTGGAATTGACAACCGGTGGACTGGTGGACTGGTGGACTGGTGGACTGGTGGACTGGTGGACTGGTG
>CAYRVP010000066.1:0-20533 GCA_964427845.1 uncultured Caldilineaceae bacterium | reverse complement strand
ATCGCAAACGCGGCACACGTGGCTTTTCGGTTAGGGGCAGGCCGCGGGCGCCGTGGATATCGACTGGTACGGTGCGCCGGTGGCTGCGGGCGGGACGACGCAGATTACGCTGCAGTACGCGATTGCAGGTGGCGTGCGCGCGGGCGAGGACGCGCAGGTGATTCACTTTGAGGCGCTGCCTGACTACGATGCGACGACCGAGCGCGCGTGGCTGCAGATCATGCCGCCGCCGCGCACGTTGGCCGACGGCGTCTCCGTTGAATCGAGCGCGGCCATGGGGCCCGCCGAGGTACAGGCAGATGGTTCGGTCATCTACCGCAAACTGGACTTGCCTGCTACGCGCGCGCGCTGGGAAGTTGTGTTGTCGCTGCCGCCGGGCGCGACCTCGCCGGCGACGCCCCGCTGGCAAGCCCAGTTTGAGAAAGCGGTGGCGGCGCAGGCGGACGCGCTGGCGGCTGCGGCGCGGCGCACTGTGGCGACACGTACGTCGGCGCTGGTCGCAGGTGTGGCAGGCATCGCAGCCGGGTTGTGGGTATGGTTCCGTTATGGGCGCAGGCGCGTGCGCGGGCTCCTGAATGGGTACGTAAGCGAGCCGCCATCGGCGCTGGCGCCCGGCATTGTGGCTTACCTCATGGATCGCTCGGCGTCGGAGCGGGGCGTACTGGCTTCGCTGATGCAACTGGCAACGGTAGGGCTGATTGAGGTAGACGTCACCAGTGGTGTGCAACTGCAACGCAAGGCAACTGACGCGCTGACGCCGGGGCAGACGCTGGCTGTGCCGGGGGGAGGCAAAATCACGCTTGCGCCCCACCAAATGATGCTCTTCAACGAGGTCTTGCTGCCCCACGCGCCCACAGATCGCTTCGTGGCGCTGGATGCGCTGGCGGGGCCGCTGCGCGCACGACTGCCCAATCTGTACGCCCAAATGGGGCAGGATGCGCAGAATTTCTTCCTGGGGGAGCGGGGTGGGGGCTGCGCGCAAAGTTGCCTTTCGCCATCGGCGCTGTTTGTGCTGGCGACGGTTGCACTGGGCACGCTGCTGCTCTTTGGGGGCGAATCCACCTGGGCGCTGCTCTTTGCCGCCGGCGGCTTCGGCTTTGCCGTGCTCATGCTGGTGCTGGCGTTGGGGCAACCCTTTGGCAGGCGGCGCAGCGCCACGGGTGAGGCGGAAACCGAGAAGTGGGTTCGTTTCCGCAACTACCTGGCAAACATCAAGGAGTATGGCGATCTGGCGGCGGCGCAGGAGATACTTGATCGCCACTTCGCCTATGCGGTGGCGCTGGGGGTCGAAAATGTGGTGCTGGCGCAGGCCGAAGCACTGGGGGCGTCGGTGCCGCCATGGATGGCGCCGCCCACCCATTTTCCCTTTGACGCCTCGAGCGTCAGCGGGTCAAGCGGTGACGGGAAGGCTCACGATGAATCCGGGCCGCGGCCGGTGACCACGGCCGCGACAACGAGTGCGGCGCAGGCGGTGCAGGACAAACTGCAGCAGCGGCCGCGGCCCACTCTTTCGGGCATGTCGCTGCGCATGGGAAACTCGCTCACGGGGGCGAGCCGCAACCTGGGGACAACGCTCTCGGCGGCGGCGGGTGCAACTGCCGCTACAGTGGTGCTGCGCTCGCAGGTGCGCGACCGCACGATGGAGTGGGGCGCGGAGTCGAATCCAGCGCAGATGCTCGACGAAATCATGCGGCTTTCGCTGCGCGATGCAGAGAATATCCGCAGCCGGCCGGCGCAGCGCGGGCCGAGTGCACCGGGGTGGGGCGGCAAGGGGCTGGGCGGCGGGTCATCAGGCTCCACCTGGGGGAGTGGCTCGTCGCGCGGCAGCGGGTCCAGTTCGAGCGGCGGCTTTGGACGAAGTTCGGGCGGGTCGTCGTCGCGCAGCAGCAGTTCTTCTTCATCGCGCAGCAGCAGTTCATCGTCGCGCAGCAGTAGCAGCTCGTCCTCATCGCGTAGCAGCAGCTCTTCCGGCGGTGGGCGGAGCGGTTTCGGCAAGAAGTAAATCGGCTAAGACATTTAGGAAGGTTCTCTTTGGCTGCTGCAGACTGATGCGGCGGCCCTCCGGCAAGGTTCCATGGAAAGCGCGCTAGATGGACATGGGTATGGATGAGATTGCAGTGCGGCAATGGATGGCGAGTGCGGGTATGCGCGCGGAGATTACTGGGCTGCCTCCGGTGGCGCGCGCCGAGGTGGATGAATCGCTGCACCGGCTACAGTGGAACGAGAGTGCGCATGATTTCCCTGCTGACTTGAAGGAGGAGGTGCTGCAGCAACTGGCCGTACGCTCGTGGTCGCGCTATCCGCTGGGGCTGCGCCCATTCAGGTTGATTGAGGCGCTGGCGCAATCACTGGGGGTTGGGGCCGGACAGGTGGTTGCGGCGAGCGGCTCGTCGGAAGTGATCCGTGTGGTGATGAGCACACTCCTGGGCCCGGGCGACGCGGTGGTGATGCCGTCGCCTACATTCCTGCTCTACCGGCGCTACGCGCGTATGTTGGGCGCACGCGTGCATGAGTGCGCGCTGCAGGCCGCGACTGACTTTGCGCTGCCGGTGGATACGATGATTGAGGCTGCGCGTGCCGAGAAGGCCAGGGCCGTCGTCCTGTGCGCGCCCAACAACCCCACCGGCACGGTTTACACGCCGGAGGTGGTGGGGCAACTGGCTGCGGGCTGCGACTGCGCGGTGGTTGTGGACGAGGCATACCTGGAGTTCAGCGGACAGGACCTGCTGGCCGTGGCACAGGCGCACCCCAACGTGATTCTGATCCGCACCTTCAGCAAGGCCTACCGCATGGCGGGAGTGCGTGTGGGCTACGCGGTGGCCGCCGAAGAAGTGGCGGCGCAACTCCAGAAGGGGGTCAACAGCTTTGCGTTGAGCGTCTTTCAGGAGGTGGTGGCCGAAGTGGCGCTGGCGCATGCTGAACGCTTTACCGAAGGAGTTGCTGAGGTAATTGCGGAGCGCGAGCGCATGGCGACGGCGCTGCGCGCGCTACCCGGCGTGACCGTCTTCAGCAGCGGCGCCAACTTTCTGCTGGTGCAAATGGAGGCGGACGCGGGCGCGGTCTATCGGCACCTGCTTGAGGCGCACCGCGTGCTGGTTTCGGACAATGGCGGCTATCCCGATTTGGCGGGCATGCTGCGCATTTCGGTGGGCACGCGCGAAGAGAATGAACTGGTGGTGCGCGGGTTTGCGGAGGTATTGGTGGTTGATTTGTGATACCAAATGTGGTATCGTAATCAAGCAAAGGCGGTCGCTTTGTGAGCCAGTTTGAGAAGACAATTCAGCGGTGGCGACGCAATCAGAAGAACGTGCGATTTGAGGAGATTGACAGTGTGCTCTTGCGCGTAGGGTGCGAAAAGCGAATGCGCGACAGCCATGCAATCTATCGGTTAGGCGTCGATATGGCGATAGTCCCCTTTCATCGGCCTTTCGTTCTTCCAATCTACGTGTTGAATGCACTGGAACTGCTCGAGAAGGCAGGGATTATTGCAGGGGAGGTAGAGTGAACAAGACCGTAGAAGAGTACCTGCTTCTGCCATACACCATTGCAGTGCGAAGATATCTGGAGGGCGATTATCCTGTATGGTTGGCCGAAGTCGTGGAATTGCCCGGTTGTGTAACAGACGCAGACACGCTTGAGGACCTCGAGCCAATGGTGAAGGAGGCCATGACGCTTTGGATTGAGACTTCTCTTGAGGCGGGGTTGCCGGTTCCTGCGCCGAGTGCAATGACAGAGACCAGCGGCAAGTTCCTGGTGCGGGCGCCGAAGTCGCTGCACAGGCAAGTGGCGGAAGCGGCGGCGCGCGATGGGGTGAGCCTGAATGCGTGGGTGAATGTGGTGCTGGCGCGCGCCGTGGGTGCACCGCAGCGTGTGTCTCCCGAAGCGGTGGCGCTGCCCAGCAAGCGGCCGCGTGCCAGGGCGGGAAAGAGCGCCAAGGCAATCAAGGCAGATGGGGTTGCGGCAGACTGAGGCGCTGGAGGATGTCGTGCGGGGCGAGCCAACCAGCTCGCCCTTTTTTTACTCTGGGTGCGCACCTTCAATGACGACGACGAACTGGCCCTTGGGCACTTGGCCAACAATGGGGGCATGCAGTTTGGAGAGGAGGCCACGGTCGCCCTTTTCGTAGAGCTTGGTGAGGTCGTTGGCGAGGGCAGCGCGGCGGTCGCCCAGTGTGGCGATGCAGTCCTCGAGGAAAGCAGCGAGGCGGTAGGGGCTTTCATAGTAGATGAGTGTGTGCGGCGAGGTGACGTCGACTTCAAGGAAGCGGCGGCGTGCGCCGGACTTGCGCGGGGGGAAGCCGCGGAAGGTGAAGGAGTGGCTGGGCAAGCCGGAGAGAACCAGCGCCATGATCAGCGCCGAAGGGCCGGGAATCATGGTGACGGCGTAGCCTTCGGCAATGGCGCGGCGCACAAGTGTGAAGCCGGGGTCGCTGACGCCGGGTGTGCCCGCATCGCTGACGACGGCGACGGATTGACCGGAGGTGAGGAAGCCGAAGATACGATTGGCGGCCTGCTCCTCATTGTGCTCGTGGAAGGCAATCTGTGGCTTGTGGATGTCGAAGTGCTGGAGGAGGCGGCCGGTTGTGCGCGTATCCTCGGCGGCGATCACATCAACGGCGCGCAGCGTCTCGATGGCGCGCAGCGACATGTCGCCCAGGTTGCCGATGGGCGTAGCAACCAGGTAGAGGGTGGGGCCGGCATTTTCCGCCTGGGTCGCGGCGCGAGGTTCAGGTTCCATAATGCAGTCGTGTTGTAGCGCCAGCTCCTTGCCGGCGCCTCCGCATGATGCACCACGAGCGCGCTTTTGGTCGCATGGGCTACTCGCTGTAATCCCAAAATGCAGTGACCGCGTCTTCGCAACGCTGTTCGAGGGGATAGTCGTAGAGGGCGTCAGGGTCGGCGACGACTGTTTCGTCCACGAAGCTGTAGCAGCCCTTTACAGCGTAGGGCTGCAGCGTGGCAAAGAGCCCTGCGCCGCCCATCTGCGGATTGTCCGGGTCGAAGATCTGGACATAGCGCATGCCGCGGTTCTTGCTGCTGCCATCGGGTCGGCGCAGGTCGTAATAACGGCAGTCATCGTATGTCTTGCAGAGGATAACGGCGACGAGTGGGACGACGCGCTGCGCGGTGTCGTCCCAGGTGAACGCGTAGGTGCGTTTGCCGATGTCCGGGTTGTCGGTGAACCAGGCGCGCAGGCTGGCATTGCCCGCAAAGGCGGGCTGGTCCGTTCCATAGAGGAGTCGCATGGCATCCTGGAAAGCGGGTTCGATGTTGTAGGTGTAGGCGCTGCCCACATGCGCCGGAATGCCGATTTGGCCGACGGCCTGGTCGGCCTCAAGGGTGGGGATGGCGGCGTGGATGGTTTCCTGGCTTGCGCGCACGAGGGCGCCGGCCGCCGTCCAGTCGGCAGCGTCACCCACGCTTACGTAGGCGTAGAAGGCGATGAGCCCAGCCATGAGGCCGAGTTGCGCGTACTGGAGGGCGCGCACGCGCTGCAGCACCCGATAGAGTGCGGCAAGCAACGCCGTGAGGGAGACCGCGAATCCAAAAGAGAGTAGATAGGTGTAGCGATTCTCGGGGTTGCGGCTGATGAGGCTGGCAAAGGCGAGGCCCATTGCCAGCATCCACAGCAGACCCCAGGCAAACCAGCGCAAGGCTTGCTGTCGTGTGGGAGGCGCGTCGCCTGTGGCGTGTGCTCGGCGGGTGCGCAGTGCGATGCTGAAGACAGCGATGGTGAGGAGTGCCGTGAGCGCGATGGTCGTGATGGCAGTGATGCCGGTTGGCTGCAGCCAGGTGCGGCTCCAGCCATAGAGGGGTGCGCCGGGGTAGGGCGATGTGTAGAGAAGCACCATCTGGCTGAAGAGGAGCAGATAGTTGCGCACAAAATGGCCAGGTTCGAGGCTTGCGGCATAGTCGCTGCGTGCCGGTGCGAGCGTACCCCCTTGCACCAGGAGGCGCAGGATGACCAGGAGCAGCCCCACAAGTGCGAGCACTCCGTAGAACCGCAGCCGGCTGCGCCCGGGGCGGCCGCTGCGAATCCAGTCCCCTGCAAAGATGAGCAACGGCAGAGGCAGCGCCACTTCATAGGCGAGGACCGCACAGAGGTAGGCGAACGCCGTGGCCGTGGTGGCCAGGGGGCCAGGCTTAGCGGTGGCGGTGAGGGCGAAATCGAGCGCGAGGAGTGCGAAGAGAAGGGCGAGCACATTGGAGGTGGCCGCGAACCAGAAGACCGCTTCGTTGTGCGATGGAAGCAGCAGCACCACCGCGGCGGCAAAGTAGGCCCACAGGATGCTGTGGCCGACGCGCCGCACCAGGCGGTAGGTCAGCAACGTGTTGATGAAGTGCAGCGAGAGGTAAATGACGTAGTAGCCCCACATGCGCTCGAGGCCGAAAGCGTGGGTTAACACCACGCGCAAGGCAGTGCTGAGGGGGCGGTAGCCCGACCAACTGATGACGCCGGCGAAGGTGTCGCGCAGAGTGGGCCAGAGGGGGCCGGTCATCTCGCCGGCGCTGTGGATGAAGTCATCCATGACGAAGTAGAGACCGAAGGCAAAGCGGCCGTAGACCCAGAGGAAGATGAGCAGAAGCGCCGTGAGTGCGACTGCGTGGGATGCGCGCGATCTGGAAGGTGAGTGCGGTGTCATCTGCATGGGCTTGCGGCAAGCACCCCGGAGGCTGCGGTGGTCAGTCGATGACGTTGCGGCGGCGGAAGGGTGCTGCGGCGAAGCGCTTGTAGATCTTGGCCTTGGTCAGCCAGACGATGCGCTCACCGCTCTTCGTCGTCGCGAGAACGTTGTCGGCAATCCAGGGGGCAACGGTTTCAACCTTGTCGGCGAGGATGTTGAAGACGCGGCGTGCGCTCTTCTCCTGGCCAGGGGCGACATTGCTGAGCAGCAGATCAGTTGCCATCATGCCGGGACTGATGGCGCCGACAAGGACGGGCTTACCCTTTGTTTCGGCCAGCAGCGCGTCGGTGAGATAACGGATGGCCGATTTGGTGGTCGCGTAGGGGGTGAGGCCGGGACGGGTAGCGCCATCGCTGCCAAAGCCTTCCATGTTCCAGAGCGCACCGCTGCCCTGGGCAAGCATGCCGGCGAGGGCGACGCGGCTGCCATACATGGAGCCGATGAGATTTGTGGAGACAATGGTTTCCAGCGTCTCCGGTTCCTCTTCCCAGAAAGGCTTCATCTTGCCGCCCAGGCCGGCGTTGTTGATCCAGATGTCCACCTGGCCGAAGCGGGCCACTGCGCCATCCCACAGCGCCTGCACCTGTGCGAAGTCGCCAACATTACAGGGTTGGCCGTGGATGCGGTCGGCGTTGTAGCGACCCGTGAGCGTGCCAAGCGCCGCATGTACCGCGCTCTCGGTGCGGCCACAAACGACGACGGCGCAATCGCGCTGGAGAAAGGCCTCGGCGAGGGCAAAACCCAGGCCGCGTGTACTGCCGGTGATGACGATTGTCTTCATGGGGAGCATCCAGTCTCGTATTGTGAGAATGTGAACAACGATTACGCAACAATAGTCGCCGCCCAGCCGATGCCCAGTTCGGCGAGGCGGTAGACGTCGGGGTTGCCGGTCTCGACATCCCAGCCGGCCATGCGGTAGTAAAGGTCCTTGGCGCGCTCAATTTCTGCTTCGGTGACGACCAGGCCGGCGGTGCTGCCGCCCACCAGTGGCTCGTAGATGCGCCGCGGGAGCAGGTCCTCGTCGCGCGAGAAGCCCTCACGTGCGTTGAAGACGCGCTGCATGTTGACGCGGCGTGCGCCCAGCGTCATCAACTCGTCGCCCGTCACGTCCCAACCAGTGACGGCATTGACGACGTCGGCCATGACTTCGGGGCCGTAAAGCTGCCAGGTGGCGCCCCAATCGAACTGGCAGAGGTTGAGGACGTCGGTGGCGGAGGTCCAGTATTGCGTCTTGAGGGTGAACTCGACCTTTTCGGGGCCGAGGTCGGTGGCAGGCACGGGCGTGGTCAACCCGAGGTAAGCGAGGCGCCCAAGATTGACTGGGCCGCTGCTTTCCTCGTACGAGGTGTCATGCTCGGAGGACTGATGGTCAGCCCCAAAGGGGTTGACTGCATAGATGAGCCCCATGCTGCGCTTGACCTGTGGCATGTGCGCAGGTAACTCGGTTCCCTTTACCGTGACGGTGCGTGCCTGGGCGGTGGGTCCCAGCCGTTTGGCGGCGGCGGCGGAGCCTTCGGCGAGGAGGTTGCCCAGGTTGCCGGTGCGGAAGGCAAGCGCGTTAAGGGCCGCGATCATCGCGTCGGCATCGCCCATGCGCAAGGCGAGCCCGTCGGTCTCGGCGAGGGTGAGGATGCCATCTTCAAAGCATTCCATGGCCCAGGCGATGGTCGCGCCCGCGGCGATGGTGTCGAGGCCGTAGTCGTTGCAGAGGGCGTTGGCGTAGGAGACGGCTTCGAGATCGGAGATGCCGCAATAGGAGCCAAGGGTTGCGATGGACTCGTATTCAGGGCCACCCAGTTCCTTGGCAATCTTGTAGCGGCCATCGCTGGCCACTTCGCGCTTGCAGCGGACTACGCAGGCATAGCAGGTGTCGCGGCCCACAAGCAGCGATTCGGCCATGCGCTCGGCGGTGAGATCTTCGGCCTGCGCGAACTCGCCGGATTTGTAGTTGAAGGTGGGGAGGCCGCCCATATCATTGTTGGCGCGCACCACGCTGGGCGTGCCCTGCTCGCCGAATTCGGCCATGCCGTGGTTCGATTTGATCTCCTTGCCGCCGGCCTGGGCAATGGTGCGTACAGCGCCGGCGTCGGCAAGTACGGGCTTGGCGGCCCCACGCACGGCTATCGCTTTGAGGTTCTTGCTGCCCATGACGGCGCCCATGCCCGTGCGCCCGGCGGCGCGGTTGCGCATGTTCATGACGGCGGCGAACTTGACCAGCCGCTCTCCTGCGGGACCAATGCAGGCGACTTCCACTTTGTCGTCGGCCAGGTCGGCGCGCAGGCGCGTCTCGGTCTCCCACGCGCCCAATCCCCAGAGGTGGGCGGCGTCGCGCAACTCGGCCTCACCGTTGTGAATCCAGAGATAGACGGGCGTTTCGGCCTTGCCGTAGATGACGATGCCGTCGAAGCCCGCAAATTTGAGTTCGGCAGGGAAGAAGCCACCTGCCTGCGAGTCGCCGATGGCGCCGCTGAGCGGGGATTTGGCGTTGAGCGTCATGCGGCTTTGGCCCGAGAAGGCAACGCCGGTGACCACCGAGAGCATGACGGTGAGGATGTTGTCGGGGCCGAGCGCATCGGCGCCGGGCGGCATATGCTTGAGGAGATAGTAGAGGCCAAAGTTGGAGCCGCCCATGTAGAGGCGGTACCAGGCAGCGTCCGGCTGCTCGACCGTGAGCGCGCGCGTGGTGAGATTGACGTGCAGGATCTTGCCGTGATATCCGTAGGGCATTGGTGGGTCTCCGGGAAAGGGCAGAGGATGATTGACGATAATTGAAGATTGAAGATTGATGATTCGCGCTCGCATGCGATTGGAGCGGACCAATCATCAATCTTCAATCTTCAATTATCTACCATCCTGTCTTCGCACTTTGATTACGCCGTCACGGTGCCCTTGGTGCTGGGGACCGCGTTGTGGCGGCGGGGATCGTAGCGGCAGGCGGCGTCGAGCGCGCGCGCGAGCGCCTTGAAGAGCGCCTCGACCTTGTGATGGTCGTTGCTGCCGTAGAGCACGCGCGCATGCAGATTGATGCGAGCATGGATGGCGAAGCTCTCGAAAAGATGCGCGATGAGATCGGTGCCAAGCTGCCCGACGTGATCGGTGACGAAGGGCGCGTCGAATACGCAGTAGGGGCGGCCGCTGAGGTCAACGACGACGTGCGCCAGGGCTTCATCCATGGGGACGAAACTGCTGGAGGTGCGGGTGACGCCACGGCGGTCGCCTAAGGCTTCGTCGAAAGCTTTGCCCAGGCAGATGCAGACATCCTCGGCGGTGTGGTGTTCATCGATGTGAAGATCGCCTGTGGCCTTGACGACGAGGTCAAAGAGGCCATGGCCGGCGAAGAGGGTGAGCATATGGTCGAGGAAGCCGATGCCGGTGTCGATTTCGGCGCGCCCCGAACCTTCGATGGTGAGGGTAAGGTCGACATTCGTCTCGGCCGTGCGCCGCTGGATGAGGGCCTGGCGTTTGGGGTGGAGTTCGTTCACGGCGGGTCTCCGGTGCGGTGGTGAGGTCTATTCTAGCATAGGCATTGATGATTGAAGATCGAGGATTGATGAGTGTCGTGCGCTCATGCAACTGTCACCAGTTCTCAGTCTTCAATTGTCGGTCTTGGGTTCCGGCTGGGGCGCGGCAGATTCGTCGATGACCTTGCGCACCTGGGCAGCTTGCTCTGCGGGGAGGCCAAGCTGGAGGGCGCGGCTCAGGTCAGTCTCGGCGGCGAGGCGGTTGCCCGATTGCGCATAGGCAATGGCCTGCATGGCGAGGATGGTGGCAGCGTTGGGGCGCAGACGCAACGCCGTCTGGAAGTCAATGGCGGCGTCGTCGCTGCGACCAAGTCCGGTGAGGATGGCGCCGCGCAGAATGTGGGCGTCGGCGTTGTCGGGCGCTCGTTCAAGCAGCGCGTCGAGATCGGCGAGCGCACCGGCGTGGCTGGCGCTGCGCTCGAAGGCGGTTGCGCGCAACAGCAGCATGTCCGGATTGGTCGGGTCAGCAGCAAGCGCCTGGTTGAGTGCATCCAATGCGGCCGCAGCATCGCCGGCATCGAGCGCGGCCTGCGCGCGGCTGACCAGGGCCGTCGCATCGCGGGTCTGGGCGTTGGCAGGCGCTGAGTTCGCTGGCGCGGCGCAGGCAGCCAACGCGCCTGTGATGAGCAGGGCGGCAAGGGCGAGGCGGGCTGTGTGCAGGGCAGAGAGCGAGATCATGGCAGGATGTCCGTGCAGATGGGCCGGGTTCAGTCAAGCGTACGCAACTCGTGGAGCAGGCGTGGCAGCGAATCGTCTGTGCCGACGCTGATGCGGATGTAGTTGCGCAGTCCGGGCTTGTTGTAGTGGCGCACGAGGATGCCGAGCGCCTCAAGCGATTGCTTGACGGCCAGCGCGTCACGCCCGAAGACCTCGCAAAGCACGAAGTTGGCGTGCGACGGACAGGGGCGCAGCCAGCTGATTTCGGACAGGCCAGCGTAGAGTCGTGCACGTGTGGCCTTCAGGCGATCAACAACCTCGCGCACCTGGTCCATGTGGCGCAGCGTGGCAAGGGCGGCCACCGAGGCGGCCACGTTGACGTTGTAGGGCTGCTTGCAGGTCATCAAGTGGGGCATGAGCCAGGCAGGGCAGATGGCGTAGCCGAGGCGCAAGCCCGCGATGCCGGCGGCCTTGCTGAAGGTGCGCAGGACGACGAGATTGTTGTAGTCGAGCACCCAGGCGGCGCGGCTGGGGGTGTCGGCAAAGTCGATATAGGCTTCGTCGAGAACGACGAGCGTGGGCAGGGCGAGCAGGCGGCGCAGATCATCATCGGGCAGCAAGTTGCCGGATGGGTTGTTGGGGGAGGTGAGGAAGAGGATTTTGGGCGGGCTCTCGCCGGCATCCTCACCGTAACAGGCGCAGCGCTCGATAGCGTGCACATCCACGGAGAAGTCGGGCAGACGGGGCACTGCGATGACCTGCGCGGCCTGCAGGGCGGCGTCAAATTCGTACATGCCGAAGGTGGGCGGGCAATTGAGGACGCGGTCACCCGGCCCGAGGAAGAGGCGGCAGAGGAGGTCGATCATCTCATCGGCGCCGTGGGTGGGCAGGATACAGGCCTCGGGCACGCCCAGGGAGGCGGCGAGGGCCTCGCGCAGTTCGGTTTGCTGCGGGTCGGGATAGATGTGATAGTAAGGGTAGGTGCGCAAGGCATCGAGCACAGCAGGCAGCGGACCGTAAGGATTCTCGTTGGCATCGAGCTTGAGCAGCGTCTCGGGGGCGCGGCCGAGGCGGCGCGAGAGCGCCTCAAACGGGAGGATGGGGATGTAGGGGGCGAGGCTTCGGATGTGCGGACGCAGAAGCGATTCTGGATTCATGGCGATGCTCGTGATGCGCTATGCGCTGCGCGGGCGATTGAGGGTGATGGCTGCGGGTATTGTAGCATGGACAATCTGAACGCAGGGCGCAGGGTAAACGCACAAACGAGACCGGCGCATGCGCGCGGGTGCTCTGCCGCATGAAATGTAAATCAGACCAGGGAGCAATCATGCAATTCGAGACGATGGTGCGGCTGGAAGGCAAGACGGCGACAGGGCTGGAAGTGCCCGCGGCGGTGGTGGAGGAACTGGGCGCGGGCAAGCGCGCCAAGGTCGTGGTGACGATTAACGGGTATAGCTACCGGACGAGCGTGGCGCCCTACAGCGGGGTGTACATGCTGCCGCTGGCCGCCGAACACCGCACGGCCGCCGGCGTGGCTGCAGGCGAGACTGTTACGGTGGGCATCGAAGTGGACAACGAGGTGCGCACGGTGACTGTGCCGGATGATCTGGCGGCGGCGCTGGCTGCAGATCCTGCACGGCGCAAGGCCTTCGATGCGCTCTCGTACAGCAACCAGCGCCGCCACGTGCTGTCGGTTGAGGACGCCAAGACGCCGGAGACGCGGGCGCGGCGCGTGGCGAAGGTGGTGGAGGAGATGAGCAGCAAACCCTAGAACGCCAAGCCAAAGACTTGGCGATTCTGCCAGGCGAAGAACCCCAGAAGCAGAAGAATGACAGCAAGTTGAGTCCACAACAGTGTATGGTTCCAACGCGCCATGCGTTCAATGGTTGCGAGTCGTGTCTTCACGTCGATGTCGAGCGTATTCTGAATAGCGGCCGCGTTGCCAACCAATTGGGTTGTCTTGGGCAGGAGTTCGTCGGCAAGCAGCATGCGTATTGGGGGCAGCGCCGTTTTTACCTCCTGCAATGTCGGAGCGAGTTGAGCATCAATGGCTGACTGGATCGCATTACTCGAAGTCCGGAGTTCATCGAAGCCAGGCCGCAGCCGGTTGGCTAGGACTTGGTCAAGTTTGTCGATCTTGAGATTGGTAGAGACCTGCAAGGGAATCACCTCGTCGCTAAATCGACGAGCGAGAATGACAATATCCGCACGATTCTGCTTGCTGAAAGTGTCCAGCGTTGTGAGGGTCTGCTGTGCGAAGACGACAGCGGACTGGCTCAATTCGAGTGAAGCGTCCGCTCGCGCGGCAACCTCTTGAAGATGGGTCGCGCCGATCTTGAGTTGCTCAAGTTCTTTGACAATGGCTTCGAGCAGTTCGTCGGTCTCTGCGAAAGTGTCCTCGGACATTGTGCCTCGATGATTAGGAAAGCAGGTACGTGTTAACGGCGGAAATGTCGGCAAGGACTGCCGAATAAATGATGCGTTGTGTGGAAGAACGGTTAATAGAGTACAAGTCTCGGGCCAATCTGCGGCTTGGCGCGACACTCAAGGCGCGCTCGGCGAGGCCAGAACCAATAGTAGGCCATGCTGGGTCCGCAGCCATTAGTCCAGAATAGGCCGCAACTACTACAGGGATGGCGCTCTCGTGACCGAGTGCATTCATGCGGCGGAAAATGGCTCCCGCTTCATCCAGAGTCGGGCCAATTTCGGCTTCTCCAAGCAAGAATCGGGCAACGCTACTGCAGAAACGGTAACCGATGTGCTCAGGACTTGATTCTAGAGCACGTCGTGCCGCACCCAGGAGTTGCCGCGCGCCGGCAACTGAAGCGAGCAGCGGCGCGCCGGTCACGTCTTTCAGGTCAAGGATCGGAAGCCACGCGGTCGGGGTCTCGTTATTTCCGAAAACGGCGAGACTCTGAGCGAATTGCGATTCGTCGAGGTAGTTGGAGAGCTCCAGCGCAATGAAGGCGCTCTGTTCTTGCTCGGGCCGTTTGGCGGCCTGGCGAGCCATTTGAATCATGTTGAGCAAAGCGGCCCTGCGCTTAAGTTCGATTTCGGCATAGACGAACTCAATCAGGCGCGCGACGCAAAACTCGAAAGCAGACTTGCCTTCGTCTGCAGCGGTAGGTTGGATGTATCTGCTGACCGCTTCTCGTGACTTGTAGCGGCTGAGGTAGCGAGTGAGGTTCGCCAGGAGTTCATCGTCAGAGGGTGAAGTGACAGCTACTTCGAAGACACTACGTCCGTAATCTACGGTGTAGTCCTGCACAATTCCCAGGAGTGAAAGGCGGTAGATTGCTTTGTCAATGCGTCCGCGCTCATTGCTGTTATGGCGTTCTTGCTCCTTGGACGACTCTCCTGCACCGAGATCCATGCCAGGGAATGGCACGAAAACAATCGCCATCTCGTCGGTTGAGTCAAGTTGTTCGCGCAAGGATGATGTGGCTGACCGTACTTCAACGATGGATTGGCACTCCAGTTCGCTACCCCTGTAGGAGTTGTTGTGCAGATAGAGCATGCGGTGGCCGTCACCCTCACCGTGTGTCCCCCTGATCTGACTTGTTGTCGCATCGTCGCGCAAAGCACAGTCCAGTTCCGTTGCGTCGTCGTCGGAAAAAAGGAGCCAACAGACGGCGTCTTGACGATCGCGCCCGGCGCGGCCGGCCTCTTGATAGAACGCCTCCATCGACTGTGGCACATTATAGTGAATTGTATATCGGATGTTGGGCTTGTCGACACCCATGCCAAAGGCTTTGGTGGCAACGAGCAGTGGGATCTCATTGTGCTTGAAGAGAGTCTGCGCTTCCTTCTTGGAACTAGATTCCATCGCACCTGCGAAGCGGCCAACAACAAGTGACAACTGCTCCTGCAACGCGGCAGCCACCTGGTGGACTCCGTACTTACCATTGACGTGCGGCGAGAAAACGATACCTGCGATGGTCCGCTCACCGGCAGGTTTGAAGTGCACTGCCGGCTCCTCGCTCGCCGCCAAATGCAGGCTCTTCGGCAACTTCCGGCGCATTAGCTCCTCGATCGCCTTTGCCTTCTGTCGCGCCGGGCAGGCTACTACATAGAAGTGCAATTCGGCGCGTTTGAATGTATCGGGACGAACAATGGCCGCCTCATCCGTTATGTCGAGCTCACGCTGGACATCGGTCAGGACCGCGGTCGAAGCCGTCCCGGTGAGTGCGAGGAACGTGGGTTGCTGTCCGTCATGGCGGCACTTCTCGCGGATAGTTGATGCCATGCGCAAGTACGATGTGCGAAAGTCGTGACCCCACTCCGATACACAATGCGCTTCATCGATGACTGCATATGGAATTGGGTATTCGCTTGTGAATTGCGCCAGGCAGTCCCGAAAGGCCCTCGTTTGCAGTCTTTCGGGTGTGACAAAGAGAAACTTGCAGCGGCCTTCCGACATGAGTTGCCGCGCCCTGCTTTTCTCGCTCGCGTCCTGCATGGAGGAGATCTGAGTGCACCAGTCAACTGCGTAGTTCTCCCTCAAGTTCTCAACCTGGTCTTGAACGAGTGAGATGATTGGATCGATGACAATCGACATGCCTGGCTGAAGCAGGGCGGACAGCTGATAGCAGACTGACTTACCAGCACCAGTAGGGAGTAGACCAATCACAGGCTGTTGCGCGAGCGCGCGCCGCACAATTTCGTACTGACCTGGGCGGAAGTCCGGCTTGCGAAAGATGTGCTGCAGAAAAGTACGTGCGTGACCGCGCACCCTGGTGTTCGTATCGCGCAATTCGAAACTGGCGGTTTGTGTGGCGTAAAGTACGGCGGGGTTACAGGAGACCTGCCGATAGTCATGTGCATCGAACGCAGAGCTAATGGTGTAGGCGCATCCATTGCGCGCATCCAGGAAACGCTCAAGTAATGTCACTGTTGCGTGGGTTGCGCCCTGCCGTCGCAGAATGGAAATGTCAATGAACAGATCCGCGTGTGGCGACGCGTCATCCTGAGTTTTGGCTCGGCTCAAAGAGTGAACCCAGATGCGCGCCTCATCCAAATCCGCTGCACACACATGCGGAGCCGATTGACTCAGGGGACCGTCGTAGATAATAGTAAGATCGATAGCTGGAAGGGTGAAACTAAGTCCCATGAGGCCAGCCAGCGCGTCGCACTGCTTGTGCAGGTCTACAAGAGCCAACTCGGCGCACGGGACGTCTCGCTCCGAAACAACTATTTTCCACTCCGGCGCTTCCATGTCTAGCTGGCCGTTAAGCATACACAGCAAGACCGTATGCTGGATTCTTGCAATTGCAATCGGTGTCAAGACTGTGCACACAGCGAGTTCACCTAGCGGCTCATCCCAGACAGGTGCGGCAATGTTCTCTTGTGCCATAGCACAATACGGGTCCGCACTCAACAACTCTTGGAGGTGCTCAATAACTGCAACTGAGGTGCCCAGATCGTCAAACGGAACTCGATAGGGCTTCCAACCATTCTTGTCGAGCGCGCGATCGCGTTTTCTGTCGTGAGTATGTTGCGCACCGACATGATGAGGTCCGTCATACTCAAGCGCAAGCTTGATACTAGGCGTCGCAAGTGCAAAGTCCACACGCTGCGCAGTGAAGTTCTGCGTTACCGTGGTCTTTACCATTTCGACCAAGGGACGCTGCGGCTCAAACAGTTGCCAAGGCAGGTCGTTGGCGGGATTTGCCAAGCCACCCTCAAAAAACCGGAGTTCTCCGAAGCTTCCCCAATGATGCTGACTTAGTTCTTCAGGCTTTAGGGATGGGTCAACCGCCACCATCGACCTTGCGAGGAGTCTCAGCCAGTTGGACGCGTACGGGGCAGGGCAAATACTGAACGTGACAGACTGCGGTCCGTCAAATGTGTGGCTGTCACGAACTGCCAAGCCAGTCTCAGTGAGCGGTTTCGTTAACGCTTCCTCGATAAACACTGTCGGAAAGGTTGGCAAGCCGCGACGCAGTAGGTCCAAAAGAATGGCCGGAATCTGGAGGTTCGGACCACCCGCGCAAGTTGGCGGAGGATTGAGCGGCGGGTGAAACTCGAGGTGAAATGTAGATAGCACCTTGAGCGCTTCATCTACTGCGAATCCGGCAATTCCTGAGAGTTTCTCGCGCAGGCGCCAGACTGATTCCAGGCAGTATCCAGCATTGAAGACATCGGGGCGGGGGGACATTACTACCTTCCATTTGATATGCGAATCTTTGCTGACGGTGTGTGGCTTAGCCAAGTCTCCGCGCCACCGCGGCGGCGTGGGCGGTGAGGCCCTCGGTGCCGGCCAGGATTTGGGCGGCGGGGCCAATGGCGGCGAACGCCGATTCATTGAGGCCGAAGACGCTGATGATCTTGAGAAAATCGCCCACATTGATGGGCGAGGCGAAGCGCGCCGTGCCGCCCGTGGGCATGACGTGGCTGGGGCCGGCGACGTAATCGCCCAGCACCTCGAAGGAGCGATCGCCCAGGAAGACGCCGCCGGCATGGCGCACGTGGCCCAGCCAGTGCCAGGGGTCTTCCACCAGCAGGCAGAGGTGCTCGGGCGCATAGGCGTTGGCGAGAGCGAAGGCTTCGTCCAGGTCGGCGGTGACGACGATGCCGGAGCCGCGGGCAAGCGAGCCGGCGATGATTTCGGAGCGGCTCAGTTCCTCCATTTGCTCTCCCACGGCGGCCTGCACCTGCTCGGCGAGGGCGCGGCTGGGGGTGAGGAGGATGGCTGAAGCGAGGACGTCGTGCTCGGCCTGGGCGAGGAGGTCGGCGGCGGCCCATTGCGGATTGGCATTGGCGTCGGCAATGACCACGGTTTCGGTGGGGCCAGGCAGGCCGTCGATGCCGACAATGCCAAAAACCTGGCGCTTGGCGAGGGTAGTGAAGAGGTTGCCGGGGCCGCAGATCTTGTCGACACGCGGGATGGTCTGCGTGCCGAAGGCGAGCGCGCCGATGGCTTGCGCACCGCCGGCGATGTAGAGCGCATCGACGCCGGCAATGTCGGCGGCGACAAGGGTGGCCGGATGCGGCAGCCCCGTGGCGCGCTGGGGCGGGGTGATGATGACAAGGTGCTCAACGCCCGCCACGCGTGCCGGGATAGCCGTCATGAGGACGCTGCTGGGCAGGGGCGCGCTGCCGCCCGGCGCATAGATGCCGACGTGTGCAATTGGTCGCACCATTTGACCCAGGGTGCCGTCGGCGTCGTTGTGCATCCACGAATGGGTGGGCTGGCGTCGGTGGAACGCGTCGATGCGCGACGCGGCCAGGCGCAACGCATCGATCACGGGTGGCTCAAGCAGCGTGTAGGCGGCCTCAATCTGTTCGGGCGTCACCTGAAGCGCGGGGGGCTGCACGCCGTCGAGGCGGAGCGTCCACTCGCGCAGGGCGTCGTCACCGCGCGTGCGTACGTCGAGCAGAATGCGGCGCACGGCTTCGTCAGGCGTCACCGGCTCGCCGAATTGGGCGGCGAGTGCGGCGCGCAGGCTCTCGGGCACGCTGATTTCATCCCAGGCCGGGCGGCGCAGGATGGTGGTTTGCGCTCCCGCGCTATCGAGGATACGGATCATGGGGATCACTCGCTGAACTGCTCTGCGGCGTCGATGTTGCCCAAGACAACGAGGACATCGCCGCTGTTAATGACAAAATCGGGGGCGGGGCTGACGACCAGCTCTGCGCCGCGCTGGATGGCAATCACCGTGAGGCCGTGCTTGTTGCGGATGTCGGCCTCGGCCAGCGACTGGCCGCAAACGGAATCGGGCGCGACGAGTTCGACAACGCCCACCTCGCCGGAGACTTCCAGATAGTCAATGAAACTGCCGGAGGCGAGGCGGCGCGCGAGGCGCACGCCCGCTTCATGTTCGGGCAGGATGACCTCATGCGCGCCCACGCGCAGGAGGATTTCTTTCTGCGTGTTGGTGCGCGCCTTGGCAATCACCCGCTTGAGGCCAAGTTTGACGAGGATGACCGTGGCGAGCAGATTGCTCTCGAAGTCCTCGCCGATGCAGCAAACGCCCACCTCGAAGGAGTCGACACCGGCCTGGCGCAGCGCCTCGACGTTGGTGGCGTTAAGCTGGACGACATGCGGCAACACGGTGGAGAGTTCCTGCACGCGCGCGGCGCTGGAATCGATCGCAAGCACGGTGAAGCCGTGGCGCACCAGTGTGCGTGCGACGGAGGTGCCGAAGCGCCCGAGGCCGATGACGACGAACTCGTTGGCGTGGCCGGGTGCACGTGCAGACAAGCCGTTGCTCTCCACATTTGCGGCGGGGGCGGCTGGTGCGGGGACGGGGGAGGTGAAGCGCTCCCAGAGTTGACGGGCGGAGGATTTCCCGGTGGCCAATTGAAAGAACTCCCTGCGCGAAGCGAATCCTGATGCGTACGGCGCCGACGAGCGTCGCGGCTGTATTATACGCCAACTCGGTGCGGCGGGTAGAATGGCGAACGAGTCAGGTCACGGCGGCCGACAATATGGCCTGCGCTCAAATGAGATGACTGCTCATCCCTGGTTTGCTTCGCGGCCTGCGTAACGCCGGGGATGTGGGAGCGGAGAAAGTAGCAGAGCGCATACAGCCGCACGCATTGAGGAGATTCGTAAGCATGAGCAATCCGGCAGTGATAGTCGACATAGATGACGAAGTCATGCGCGTGCCGGATACGATGACGGCGCTGCTGCTCGGTGACGCTGGGCCGCAGGTGGTGGCGGACTATCCTACGCCTGTGCCAGGGCCGGGTGAGGCGCTGGTGCGCGTGCGCATGGCAGGGATCTGCGCGACCGACCTCGAACTGGTTCGGGGCTACAAGGGCGGCTTCCGTGGCGTGCTGGGGCACGAATTTGTGGGCGAGGTTGTGGCCGCGGCAGGCGTTGAGGGCGACGCCTGGATAGGGCGGCGGGTTGTGGGGGAGATCAACATCGGCTGTGGCCACTGCGCGCGTTGTGTGCGCGGTGAGCAGAAGCACTGCGCCACGCGCACCGCGCTGGGGATTGTGGGGCGTGACGGCGCATTTGCCGAGTTCTTGACGCTGCCCCTGGCCAATCTGCATGCTGTGCCTCCTGGCGTGCTGGACGGGGCCGCGGTCTTCACCGAGCCGCTGGCGGCGGCGCTGCAACTGTTGGAGCAGATCCACATTGCGCCGTCCATGCGCGTTTATGTGCTGGGCGATGGGCGGCTGGGGCAACTGGTGGCGCAGGTGATGCAGACAACGTCCTGCGCGCTGACACTGATTGGGCGCACGCGCGAGAAACTCGCCATCGCAGCGCTGCGCGGCATACGGACCGCGACGCTTGAGACGACTGATCAACTGGCCGCGGAGCCGGCCGATGTTGTGGTGGAGGTAACCGGCTCTCCCGATGGTTTTGCGTTGGCGCGTCGGCTGGTGCGGCCAGGCGGGACGATTGCACTGAAGAGCACCTTTGCAGGTGCACTGCCCCAATTCGACGCAAGTTCGCTGGTGGTGGATGAGATTACCCTGGTGGGGAGCCGCTGCGGCCCCTTTGCGCCCGCGCTGGAGCTGCTGCGCCAGAAACGCGTGGAGCCGCGGCCGCTTATTTCGGCGACCTATCCGTTGGCGCAGGGGGTGGAGGCGCTGGCGTTTTGTGCGCAGCGGGGGGTTCTGAAGGTGCTGATCACGACGGGGAGTAGGGAGTAGGGAGTAGGGAGTAGGGAGTAGGGAGTGGGGAGTGGGGAGTAGGGAGTAGGGAGTGGGGAGT
>CAYRVP010000065.1:0-21544 GCA_964427845.1 uncultured Caldilineaceae bacterium | reverse complement strand
ACCTCGAGACGCTGCAACTTGTGGGTAAAGTATAGCTCCGCATGGAGAGGGGCCGGGGGTGAGGTGCAGTCCGCGCCCGCGCGTGCCGCTTTCCTGACTTTTGAGAAGACCTGGTTGTGAGAGTGCGTGGCTTGTGTTTACCGCGCTGCAGATTATGCTCTCAGCAATTCGGGCAACTGCACAATGCCCGAGCGCCGGCCAGCAGCCGGCGCTCGGGCAATATCCACCCTACCTGCAAGGCGCAGCGACTAATGGCCGCGCCGCCCGCCGCGCCCCTGAGGGCCGCCACGCTCTGCAGCAAGGACATCAGCATACTCGCTGTCCGAAAGCACTTGCGGGGCATACGTAGACCCTTCCAACTGGTCGAGCAGCCCCGTAAAGGCCTGCAGGTGGTAGGTTGAACCGCGTCGCAGCGCTGCGTAGACGCGCCCAATCGCAGCGTTCTCCGATGTGGCCATGCGCTCTTCCAGGTCGGCGATGTCGGTCTCTTCGACGAGCGCGCCCACGGTCAGCGCGTCGGCGCGTGAGGTGCTGCCCTGCGCCAGCAGCGTGTCATAGAGCGCCTGCAGGTCGCTGTTGAGGAAGGCGCCTGTGGGCAAGTCGACGGCAGAAACATCCACGCCATAGCTCGTCAACAGCCGCAGCACGGCGTTGCTGTGCACCGTTTCGGCGCGAGCGATGTTTTCGAAGACAGGCAGCGCCCACCCTTCGGTCTGGGCAACGGCGCCAAGCGCCACGTACAGGTCGTGCGCCAGCTTCTCCTCCTCAAGCATGAAGAGCAGCCCGGCCTCTTCTGCATCTGTGAGGGGCGCGACCGCAGCCGTGACAGCGGACGTAGTTGCTGCAACGGGGGCGCTCTGTGCCGCAACGGGCGCACCGGTTCCAACCACAAGCGCAAGGGTGACGGCCACAGCGAGTGTGGGTACTGCCAAACGCGTTATCAAACGGGACGACATGAGCATTCTCCTTGGTTCTGAGCCATCGGGTGCAGATGCACCCTGAATCGAGAGATCACAACTTCTGCGCCAACAGCATAGGGGCCGCGTGCGCAGAAGCTGTGAAGTTCGTATGGAGAAGCTGTCGAGTTCAAAGCAAAGGTGTGTGCCGACGCACGGTCAGCGGAGGCGAGTCCCTCAGCCACCGCCGGGGGCGCACGCAGCGCCTGAGGACGCGCCCGCACCTATCGCACCACCGCCGCCAACACCCTTGACGGCGAACGATGACATCTGCTTCTGCACGGTCGTGCTCTTGCACTTTGGGCAGACGATCTCCTGCGCACCGCTGCTGCGCACAAGCTTTTCAAATGTAGAGCCGCAGCGCACGCACATATATTCAAACAAAGGCATAGGTCATTACTCTTTCCAAAAGTGTAGTGCCGTATATGAAATGACATGTGACGATTGACGATTGACGATTGACGACGCACGGCCGCCAATCATCAATCTTCAATAGTCAGTCGTCAATAAAGAACAGTTTCAGTACTCGTGCCGGCCCGCATCTCTACATACCCCAGCGTCTGCATGGCAGCGTGGGCGCTTAGGTGAATATGATTTTGACCGAGCTGCTCCACGAAGCCGATGGCCTCCAGTTTGTCCATCACGGGCCCCTTGACATCGGTCAGGTGAAGCTCGACGCCGGTGCGGTGCAGGTCGTCCGCCAGCGTGCGCAGCGTTTCCAGCGCGCTGGCGTCAATCGAATTGATGGCCGCACATATGAGCACAATCTCGCGCACACTGGGGTTGTCGGCCGCCTGCACCATGATCACGTCGGCCAGCACCCCGACGTTGGCGAAGTAGAGACTCTCGTCCACACGGACAAGCACCACCGTGGGCCAGGTAGTCACATCGTGGCGGAGCACATTGCGGTAGTGTTCGCTTGCGCCCATGCGGCCCACAACGGCGACGTGGGGGCGGCTGGTGCGCGCAATGTAGAGCAGCAGCGAAAGTCCCGCACCCACAAGAATGCCGTTTGCCACACCCATGAAGAGCACGGCCAGGAACGCACCCGCCATGGCCGCCGCATCGGCGCGGCTGTACCGATAGACAAAGCGCGGTGTCTTGACATCAAAGAGGGTGAGCACCGCGGCGAATATAATTGCCGCCAGGGCTGCGCTCGGCAACTTGTGAAAAAAGGGCGTCAGCAACAGCGCCGTGAGCGCCACCAGGCCCGCCGTGATCATGGAAGAGAGCCCCGTGCGTGCGCCCGCGCCGGCATTCACCGCCGAACGCGCCAGCCCGCCTGTTACAGGGTAGCCGCCCGTGAAGGAAGCACTCAGGTTGGCCGCGCCCAGCGCCACCAGTTCGCGGCTGGAGTCAATGTGCTCGCGCCGCCTGCGCGCGAGCGACTGCGCCGTAGAGATCGCCTCCATATAGCCCACCGCCGCAATTGCCAGCGCCGATGGGGCCAGTGCCCGCAGCGTGTCCGCATCAAGTGAGGGCCACGTAAGCGAGGGCAGCCCGGCGGGCACATTGCCCACAATGCGCACGCCATAGCGTGTGTCCAATTGAAGGAGCATCACGGCGGCGGTGCTCGCCAGCACCACCAGCAGCGGCGCGCTGCGCGTGATCGTCAACGCGGCCGTATCGCCCAGCCCAGCGCCGCGCAGCAACGCACCCAGCGGCCCCTTGAAGAAGAAGAGAATGGCCAGGCTGAGCAGGCTGATAGCCACCGTGGCCCAACTGATACCCCTCAGATGCGTCAACAACAGCCATACCTGCGTGAAGAACTTTTCGCTGCTGGGGATGCTCATGCCGAAAAGATTCTTGAGCTGGCTGACGGCAATCACCAGTGCGGCGGCATTGACAAAGCCCACGAGCACAGGCTGGCTGATGAAGCTGACCAGAAAGCCCAGCCGTGCCAGCCCCATCACCAACTGAACAAGGCCTACCAGAAAAGCCAGTGTCAGCGCCAACTGGATGTATTGGGGACCGCCCGCGACCGCCAGCGGCGCAACAGTCGCCGCCACCAGCAGCGAATCAATCGCGGCAGGGCCCACCGACAGCACGCGGCTGCTGCCCAGCAAACCGTAGACGAAGAGGGGCAGCATCGCTGCGTAGAGCCCCACCTTGGGGGGGAGCCCGGCGAGCGTGGCATAGGCCATGGCCTGCGGCACCATCATCACTGCGACGACAACGCCGGCCAGCAGGTCTCCGCCCAGGTCGGCGCGGCGATAGTTGCGCAGCCAGGCAAGTGGCGCAGGGCCGCCTTCGCCTCCCGCGCCGCGCCCAATCGGCACGCGCTGGTTGGGCGCGCTGGTGAAGGCCATTACGCCGCCCCCTCGCGATTTGCCTGCTTCGTGCTGCTCATGCCGCACTTTCCGTGGGCAGCAGCTTGGACCAGACATTCATGTGCGAAGTCAGCACATGGATATTGCTGAAGCCCGCCGCCTGCAGCAGGCTGGCGGCAATTTGCGCGCGGTAGCCGCTGACGCACTGGGTGACAACCTGCTTGTCTGCGGGTATTTCCGCCAGCCGACGCGGCAGAAAGCCCAAGGGAATGTTGAGCGAGCCGCGTATGTGCTCCTCGTTGTGCTCGCTGCGCCCGCGCACATCGACCACGAGGATGTTGTTCGCGGCCATGCGGCCGGAGAGCTCCTCCGCCGTGATCACGGGCAGCGGCTGCGCTGCTTGTGCGGCCACATCGGGGCCAAAGTAGCCGGTCACGTTGTCCACGCCAATCGCGCGCAGGTCGGCCAGCGTAGCGGGCAGCGCATCCAGCTCGGGCAGAATCAGTGCCAGCGGGCGTTCGTAATCCACCAGCCAGCCCACATACGTCGAATAGTTCGACTCGCTCGCGGGGATGTTGACCGTGCCGGGCACATGGCCCCAGGCAAATGGGCCGCGTTCGCGCAAGTCAAAGACCTGGCCACCGGCTGCCAGCAGCGCGTCGAGTTCAGGGCGTTCGTGATGCACGGGCTGGTGCAGTGTATGCAGCAGCGCCGGCCCCTCCTTATTGACGCGTTTCATCTGCGCAAAGTAGCGCGGTGGCTCGGGCTGGCCGTCAAGCAGCCAATCGACAAAGGCGTCCTCCTCCTCAAACTGGAAGGCGGGGTTGGCCAGCTTTTCATAGCCGAGGGTGGTGGAGGGAATGGCGCCCAGCGCCTTGCCGCACGCACTGCCCGCGCCATGACCGGGCCATATTTGCAGATAGTCGGGCAACTGCCTAAAGCTTTCCAGGCTGCGAAACTGGTCACGCGCACCCTTCTCTTTGGTGCCGGCATAGCCTGCGGCCTCTTCCAGGAGGTCGGGGCGGCCCACGTCGCCCACAAAGACAAAGTCACCCGTGAAGACACCCATGGGCAGGCTCGAGCCGGCCGTGTCCGTCAACTGGAAGGCAATGTGCTCGGGTGTGTGGCCGGGTGTGTGCAGGACCTCAATGCGAATGTTGCCCACCATCCAGGCATCGCGATCATGCACAAGAATGACGTTGGCATCGTTGGCATAGGCATACTTCCAGTCGGCGTCGCCCATGTCGCTGAGATAGATTGATGCACCTGTTGCAGCGGCCAACTCGCGGCTGCCGCTCACAAAGTCGGCGTGTATGTGCGTCTCGGTGACGTGCGTAATGCGCAGCCCCTCCTTCTCCGCCGCCTTGAGGTACGGGGTGATTGCGCGCGCCGGATCAATCACCAGCGCCTCACCTGTCTTGGCGCAACCCACCAGGTAGGATGCCTGCGCCAGCCGATCGTCGTAGAAGTAGCGTAGGATCATGGCAATCGTTCTCCGTGTATGGAAGAGCAAGATTGAGAAATGACGATTGAAGGTTGATGGACGGAGTCGCAAGCACACATCCCCAGTCTTCGATCTTCAATCTTCAGTCATTTTCGCTTAAGCGTGCCGCCTGTTGCCGCCCAGCCGCTCACCGCGCCCAGGTCAAAGATGTCGCTGTAGCCCGCATCCTGCAGTATGTGGGCGGCGTGGCTGCTGCGGGAGCCGCTGCGGCAGTAGAGAATGACCGGCTTGCCCTTGGGGATGCGCGCCATCTTCTGGGGCAGATCCTGCACATCCACGTTAATGGCGCCGGGGATGTAGCCGGAGGCGAACTCGGCGGGCGAGCGCACGTCCACCAGCGTATGCGCTTGCTTGCCGTCAATGAAGCGCGCCTTGTAGTCAACTGCCGAAATGCGTGTGCCCGCAGCGGGGCCAAACATACGTGCAAAGAAACCCATTGGTTGTGTCTCCAAGTGGTAAAGGTGATTTGTGCTGTTCTGGCGACTCGTTGACTGGTTGACTGGTTGACTGGTTGACTGGTTGACTGGTCGATCAGTCAACCAGTCAACCAGTCAACCAGTACGTTACTGGAGGGGATACCCCGCCGCCTGCCACGCCTGAATGCCGCCCAGGTCATAAACGCCGGTGTAGCCCGCGCCGTCGAGAATCTGCGCGGCCTGGTTGCTGCGGTTGCCGCTGCGGCAGTAGACCACCACCGGCTCATCCTTGCTGACCTCGTTAAGCCGCGACCCAATCTCCTCCACAGGGATGTTGATGGAACCGGCGATATGGCCCGTGGCATACTCTGCGGTCGTGCGCACGTCGATCAACTGGTGCGGCGCGCCGGCATCCACAAAGTCGGTCATGTAGGCCTTGGGCGCGACTTGCTGCGGCGCGTCGGCCATTGCGATTGCGGGCGCTGGTGCCGCCTGTGTATTTGCCTGCGGCGCGGCCGCTGCCTGGGGCGCGCCGCAGCCGGCCACGGCCAGCGCGACAACAAAGAGCGCACCCACGACGGCGCGCCGTACGCGCCCTCCACCCTGCTCTGTTCGATTCATCATTCCCTGCCTCATTCCCGTAGCAAAAGCCCGATTCGTGTTCTTGTGTTGCTGCCCTCGGCGTGCGGTAGGTGCGCGCCAGGCCGTTACGTAGAGAATACACCCATTCCATCTTGTCCAGTTCCCGCGAGGTGCTTATCATAGGCATAAGCAAGTGCTTATAAGTACAGGCTCTGGAACACGGCAAAGGAAAAGGACAAAGAAGATGCTCAATTTGCACAAGCTTGAAATCTTTGCCGCGGTAGCGCAGGCGGGCAGTTTCAGCGGCGCGGCGCAGCGCCTGCTGATGACGCAGCCTGCCGTGAGCCAGCATGTGCAGGATCTGGAGGCAAGCCTGGGTACTCCCCTTTTCATGCGCGGGCGGCGCGGCGTGACGCTCACCGAGGCTGGCGCGGCGCTGCAGGGCTACACGAGCGAAATCTTTGCGCTGCTGGCGCGCGCCGAAGAGGCGGTCACCTCGGTGAAGCACCTGAGCGAGGGACAGGTGCGCATTGGGGCAACGCCCGGCGCGGCGGTCTACCTCCTGCCTGAATGGGTGCAGGAGTTTCGCAGCCAGTACCCGCAATTGTCCGTGGCCATGCGCTCGGGCATCACCTCGGAAATTGTCGCCGACCTGCGCGCGGTGTTGCTCGACATGGCTTTTGTCGAAGGCGAACTGGAGGGGCTGGAAGATGAGCTGGAATCGTTGGTTGTGGCGGAGGATGAACAGTTCGTAGTCGTGGGGCGCAAGCATCCCTGGTGGGAGCGCAACGAAGTAAGCGTGCACGAGATGGCGCCACAGACGTTCATCATGCGCCAGCGCAACAGCCAGTCGCGCGTTTGGCTTGAGGCGACGCTGGCGCGGCATGACGTGAAGCCCACGATCGGCGCCGAGTTTGACGCGCTGGAATCCATCAAGCGGGCAGTGGCGCTGGGCAGTTGCCTGGCGGTGTTGCCCAACTATGTGATACGCGAGGAACTGGCGCTGGGCACGCTGCGTGCACTGCCGGTCACAGGCCGGCCCCTAGTGCGCACCCTCAAACTCGTATGGACTGCCGAGCGTCCGTGGACACCCGTGGCACGCGCCTTTGTACGCACGTTGCAGGTGAGGCTGCCGGCGTTGAAGGGCATTATTGATAATTGAAGATTGATGATTGGTCGTGCAACGCGACTAATCATCAATCTTCAATCTTCAATCAATCGTTAATTGCCGTTTACCCGTCACCGGATCACGCCCCTACTTCTTCCACTCGCTCACCTGCCCCGTGGTGGCATCCACAATCACGGGCAGACCGTCGGTCAGCGCGTCGAGATGGCCGGTGGCCCCGATCACGGCAGGAATGCCATACTCGACAGCAGCCACCGCGCCGATGCTGTCCAGCCCCGACTCACGCGTAATGAGGCCGCCTGCGCGCTGCAGCACGCGCAGCATGGTGCGGTCGACGCTTTCGGCAAGGATGATGTCCTGCGGCCCCACCGAGAGGTTCTCGTCGGGCAGCGGCCCGGTGAGACGCACAATTCGCCCCGCCACCTCGCGCTGCCCCAACCCCACGCCATTGACCAGCACGCGCTCAATCGTGCGCACCATCATCAGGTTGGTGGCGTTGCGCACGTTGCCCACAACGCCCGCCGTCAGCACAACCGTATCGCCCGGGCCCACAAAGTTGTGGCGTAGCGCCACGGTAATGGCATCGGTCACCACTTCGTCCATGTTGCTCAGGCGGCGGGTCAGGAGTGGGTAGGTGCCCCAGTAGAGGCAAAGTTGCCGCTGCACCATGGGGCTGGGCGTAATCGCCACCAGCGGCACATGGGGACGGAAGGAAGCCATCAGCCGCGCGGTTGCGCCGCTCACGGTCGGGGCAATGATGGCCTTGCTGTTGGTGTCGTTGGCGGTGTAGACAGCGGCGCGGCAGATGGCCCCGGCCGACGTGAAGATGCCGGGCTCGGGATACTTGAAGTTGAAGCTCTGACTCTCGCGTACGCGCTCGGCTTCCTGCGCAATCTTGGCCATCGTGCGCACGGCCTCCACAGGGTAGGAGCCGTTGGCCGTCTCGCCGGAGAGCATGATGGCGTCGGTGCCGTCGAGCACGGCGTTGGCCACGTCGCTGGCCTCGGCACGCGTGGGGCGCGGGTTGCGAATCATTGAATCGAGCATCTGCGTCGCGGTGATCACCGGCTTGGCCGCCGCCAGGCACTTGGCGATGATCATCTTCTGCACCATGGGCACCGCTTCGGGTGCGGTCTCGATGCCCAGGTCGCCGCGCGCCACCATGATTGCATCCGCGGCCGCAATGATGGCGTCGATGTTCTTGACGGCGTCGGGCTTCTCGATCTTGGCGACGACGGGCGTCACGCGCCCGAAAGACGAGTCCTGCTGGATGATGGACTTGAGATCGTAGACTTCCGTCGCGGTGCGGACGAAGCTGAGCGCAATCCAGTCCACCTGGCGCCCGAGCATGAACTTGACGTCGGCGCGATCCTTGTCAGTCAGTGCGGGGATGTTAAGCGAAGCCTCGGGCAGATTCATGCCCTTGTTGCTCTGCAGCAGGCCACCGATGACCACGCGCGTGAAGATCTCGGTCTCGCTGTGGTCAAGCACCTCAAGCTCGAGCAGCCCGTCGTCAAGCATGATATGCTCGCCGCGCTGGACGCTGCTGGGCAGGTCCTTGTACTGAATGGGGACGCGGCCCGGCGCGCCGATAATCTCCTCGGTTGTGAGGGTCAGCTTTTCATCGGCGGTGAGGGCGACGCCGCCCTCCTGCATCTTGCCCGTGCGCAGCTTGGGGCCCTGCAGGTCGGCCAGGATGGCGATGGGCTTCTGCAGCTTTTCGGCGGTGGCGCGCACCAGGTCAATGGTCTCGCTGTGATATTCGTGCGTGCCGTGGCTGAAATTGAGGCGCGCCACATTCATCCCCGCGTTGATCATGTCGGCGAGGACAGCCGGGTCGCGGCTGGTGGGGCCCAGCGTGCACAAGATTTTGACGCGGAGCATACTGCCTCCTTCGGGGTCTGCGTCGCGCGAGCGCCCCGGTTGTGACCCCATCTGTGACACAGTAAAACGCCGACGGACAGCCGTCGGCACTGATCAGCAGCGGGGAGAGCGATCGAGATTCGTGATTGCAGCGTGTTGCATGGCGCCGAAATGCTGCGATGTTCGGTTGCATCCTACCATAAAGTGAGCAGGGGCAAAAGGAGTGGCGAATTGATTGACCCCTGTTCTGCCTGTTTGACAACGCGCCCGCTTGGCCGGATACTGTGCAGCATGAGCAGCGAGCCATCCGAGCCACGGCCCACACCGGACGAACTGGGCGAATCGAGCCACGCGCAGAGAGATCTGCCGCAACCGCCCCGGCGTCCGCAGGTGGAGCGCGCCGTGCGCCCCGAACTGATGAACTGGCAGGTGCTCGAGGAGGAGAGCCGGCGCGCCTACTTTGCGCGCGGCGCCCCATCGCGCGCACGCGCCGCCGCCCAGGAGCCGCCAACCGGTCCGCCTGGGCGCAACGGCGGCGCTCCGCCTCGAGCACCTGACGATGGTGTGGCGCACGAGGTCATCGTGAGCGCCACCACCGAAAGCGACGCCATCGACGGCCAGGCCTTTCTTGTTGACGAACCTCGCCCCGCCCCGGTCCTGCCCACTGCTGCTTCCACCGCTGCCCCGCTTGACCCCGCTGAAGAAATCACTGCAAGCGACCAGGTTGATTCCATACTTATCGCCTCGCTACCCGAGCGCCGCCTTGTGGTGCAGCCGGGCGGCAAGGCCACGCTGGTCGTCAGCCTGCTCAACAACGGCGCACAGGCCGCGCTCTTCGACGTGCACGTGGAGGGGTGGATTCACGAGTCGTGGCTGCCCGAGCCGCCGCATCCCCTGTTGTTGCGTCCGGGCCAGCGCGCCGCGGCCACAATTACGCTGGCGCCGCCGCGCGCCGCCGCCACCACAGCGGGCGAATTTCCCATTTACGTGGTTGTGCGCTCGACGCAATACCTGCGCCGCAGCACGCGTCTGGGGGCCGCACTGGTCATCCAGCCCTTCACCGATTTTGGCGTGGGACGGCTCATGCCGGCCACGCAGCCGCTTGGGGCATTGCGCCGCAGCGCCATCTTTGCGCTCCCGGTGAACAACCTCAGCAATCACCCCATTACGCTCAGCCTGCAGGGGCAGGCCGCCGGGCTGCCCTGCCGCTTCGAGTTCAAACGCGCGCTCGCGCTCCAACCTGTGCGCGATGGCGGCTGGCAGCCGGACCCTGTGCTGCTTGATCTGCAGCCCGACGAGACCGCCGATCTGCTTGTGCGCGTCACGATCACGTCGGCGCCCATCTTTGGCACGCGCCCTATTGCAGCGCCCTTCCGCGTCGTTGCCGCGGTTGAAGGTGAAGCACGCCCACCGCGCACCGCGGCGGGCGACCTCTCCTACTCGCCGCCCGTACGCGCCTGGCATCTGCTGGCCGCGGGGCTGGCTTCGCTCATGCTGATGGCACTCATGGGGCTGCTGGCGGTGGGCGCACGCGTACTGCTTGAGTCCAGCCGCGGCGCAGCGCAAAACGCAGCGCCCGCACCCGTCGCCCCCGTGGTGATTGTGCTGAACCAGGCCGTGCCAGCGTCACCGGCGGGTGCAGTCAACGCGCTGGGCACACCTGCGGCTGCCTTGCCCTCCAACGCATTGAACGCACCCGCGTCCAGCACAGGCGGCGGCGCACCCAACACGACCGGCGCGACGAGTGCCGCCACCAGCACCGGCCTGCCGCAGGTGCAGCCCGGCATGGTCACCCGCCCGGGCGAGGCGGTTGCGGCAAATCCGGTAACGGCACCCGCTCCCGTGGCACGCGGCGGCCCACGCGCGGCCGCGCCCGCACCCTACACCTACGCCGAGATGTTCCAGCAAGTTGCCATGACCTACGATCTGGACTGGCGGCTGTTGGCAGCGCAGGCGTATGTGGAAAGCGGCTTCGATACGCTCGCACTGGGCCAGGATGGTGACATGGGGCTCATGCAGGTGCTGCCTTCCACGTGGCGCGAATGGGCCCCGGCCGTTGGCGCCAGCGACCCCTTTGACGCCAACGCCAACACGCTTGTGGCCGCCGTCTATCTGGACCATGTGCGCAGCCTCATGGGCCGGCGTGGCATGCCGCAGGCGCAGTGGATGCTGGTGGCCTACAACTGGGGCCCCGACCGTTTGGGTAAATTCCTTGACGAGGGCGGCACGTGGGAGCAGTTGCCCGCCGAGCGCGCCCAGTACGCTGCCGACATCCTCCGCATTGCGCGCACCATTCCCTGAGCCCGCAACCAACGCGCCCCCATGACACAAATACGCCCAGATCTGAGTGGCCTGCCCGCGGCCGTCATCGCCTATATTGAAGCGCTGGAGCAGCAACTGGACGCCGAATCGGCATCATCTGCGCGCAGTGATGCCACGCGCGGTGATGCCACGCGCGCCGAAGCAAGCTTTGCGCCCAGCGAGCCACCCGGCAGCGCGCAGGTCATCACCATCAGCGGCGGGGGGCTGGCCAAACGCACGCCGCGCCACCTCTACGGGCGGCAGCGGCGTGGCGGCATGGGCATCTTCGACATCGAAACGCCCGAGAGCGACCCGCCCGCCTTCCTGCTTTGTGCGGACGAGAGCGATACGCTTATCCTCATTACCGACCACGGCCGCGCTTTCCACCTGCCTGTGCATGATTTGCCCGCATCGCCCATCCGCAGCCGTGGCCAGTCAATCATCGAGCGGCTGCCCCTGCGCCCCGGCGAACGCCTGGCGCTGGTCATTCCGGACCAGCAAGGGGCCTTTCTCTGTGTTGTCAGCCAGCGCGGGCAGGTGAGGCGCATTGCCGCGCACTATCTTGGGCGCAACCTGAACGCCGGCGTCGTCATTCACGACCCCAAGGAAGGGGGCAGCCCCGCCGCCGCCTGCTGGAGCAACGGCAACGACGAACTGGTGATTGCCACCGTGCAGGGCCGCGCCATCCGCTTCCCCGAGCGGTTGGTTCCCGTGCGTGGCTGCCTGGGGCTGCGCGTGGAGCCGGGCGATCGCGTAAGCGCCGTCGCCGCCGCGCCTGCCGACGGCAGCATTTTCATGCTCGCGGACGATGGCAAAGGCGCGCTGCGCGCCCTCGAGACCTTTGCCGCCAACAAGTCGCCCGGCAGCGGCGGCAAGACGCTCATGAAGAGCGACGCGCTGGTTGCCATGCTGGCCGTAACGTCCGCGCACGACCTCTTTCTCATCTCGCGCCTGGGCAAGCTCATTCGCTTCCAGGCCGCGGATGTGCCCCCCAAGGAAGGCCCCGTTCAGGGCGTCAACTGCATGGCGCTGCGGGCCGACCTCTGCGTCGCGGCCACCGCCGCGCACATCATCACCGACGCCACCCCGGAACCCTAGTAGCGGCAGGCCTCCCGGCCTTTATCGCCGGGTGCGCAATCGTTTGCGAATAGACCGGTAGGCATACAGCGCCCGCTTGCTCCCTCATGTATAATTGAAGTTTGTGGCGTTCATTGCACAGGGCCACTCGCGCCTGCGCCATGCTGCGCTGTGCAACCCGCAAACGGTTGCTTTCGTACTTGCATGTGTGTCTGCATTTGAGACTGCATGGGAGACTGGTTGTCAGTTTGCATGAAGCGGAATGCCTCTGCATTTCGTATGTAGTGAGAGGAGCGGGCCATGGGGATCGAAAGCGCCCACGACTCCGGCGAACGATTTCGGCGCAGCCACCAGGCTGCGCAGTTGCAGGACCTGCTGGGGTTGATCCGAGGAAAAACAACAAATCTCGTGAGCTACGAGGAGGTAGCTCGCCGCGTCAAAGCCTATCAGCAAATCGAGATGGGTACGCAGATGATCCCGCTCAGCCAGATTGTGGGCAGTGTGGGACGCTATCGCGACTTTACCCGTGAGTTTTTGCCGCGCACCAACATCAGCAAGGATCGCTGGCTGCGCGTCGACCAGGTGCTTAATTCGCAAACCGGTTACCCGCCGATAGAGGTCTACAAGATTGGCGAGGTCTACTTTGTGCGCGACGGCAACCACCGCGTCAGCGTGGCGCGCGCCAATGGCCTTACGCACATTGAGGCCTACGTCACCGATGTGCGCACCGATATTCCGTTGACGCTCGACGACTTCGCGCGCGACGAATGGCTGCTCAAGATCGAGCGCGCCGAATTCCTCGAGAAGACGCAGCTCGACGTGCTGCGCCCCGCCAACAACGTGGTCATCACCGAACCCGGCCGCTATCGCATTCTGCTGCGCCACATCTTCGTGCATCAGTACCTGCGCAACCTCGACCTCGAGCGCGAGGGCAGCGATCAGCGCATCAGCACGTGGGCCGATGCCGTCACCAGTTGGTATGACGTCGTCTACACGCCCGTGATGGAGGCGTTGCGCACCTACAAACTGCTTGAGCAGTTTCCCAATCGCACAGAAGCAGACATGTACTTGTGGCTTACGCACCACCGCGAGGACCTGGCCAGCCTCTACGACCTTGCGCCGCTGAGCGCCGAAGAAGCAGTCTCGACCTTTGCGCAGATCTATGATGACCGCCTGCTGCAACGCGCCTACAAAGCGGTGAAATATACGCTCATGCGCGCCCGTGGCTGGCTCGACAAGCCCATGGGCATGAGTGACGAGCAGTTCGCCACGGCGCGCGCTCGTTACGTTGCCGGCGAGCGCACACTGATGGAAGCCGAAGAGCAGGCAGCGCCCGGCGCAGATGCTGACCCTGCCGACGGCGCCGGCTTGCAGGGCGACGCACTGGCCCAGGCCAACGCTGCGCTTGACCTGCAGGAACACGCGGGGCTCTTCCTGACGTCGCAGTGATGCCACCGCGTGCGCCGGCCGAGATACCAAACGAAAGCGACATAGCGAAATCCATGCTGTTCTGTATGAAGCAAGCAGTGCGCCCATGAAGACGCGCTGGTGGGTTGCCACAGCGCTGGCAACGCTGCTGATTCTGGGCGTTGCCTTCCCTTTTGCCTGGCGCTTCTGGGTGAATCATCATTACGCACGCAACATCGTGGCCGTGGATGACGCGGCGCCGACGCGCGTTGCGATTGTCTTTGGCGCGCGCGTGTACGGCGAAGGACGCCTTAGCTCCATGGTGCGCGATCGCGTCGATACAGCCGTGGAACTCTACAAGGCGGGCAAGGCGCAGAAGCTGCTCTTCAGCGGCGACAACCGCTTTGCCGACTACAACGAGCCCGCCGACATGATGACCTACGCTGCACAGCAGGGCGTGCCCCCGGCCGACATGCAGCCCGACTACGGCGGCCGGCGCACCTATGACACCTGCTACCGCGCCAAATCAATCTTCGGTGTAGAGAATGCGCTGCTGGTGACGCAGCAATTCCACCTCCCGCGCGCGCTCTTTACCTGCGGCATGCTGGGTATCGATGTGCAAGGCGTGGCCGCCGACCGCCGCATCTATGGCCCGACCTCGATTCAGTGGTCCGAAGCGCGCGAAGTGCCTGCAACGTTGGTGGCCCTGCTCGACGTAGTGCGCCGTACGCCTCCGCCCGTCATGGGCGACCCCATCTCAATTCAATAGTGGTGCAGACTGCGCTGCGTGCGCTATGGGTGCATGCGATTACAGTTGCTGCGCGCACGGCAATCTCGCCACCGAAGTGAAATCGCCCGTTGTGCTTTCGCCATTTTGACGTGGGCGGCAATGGGCCGTACCATTGATTCCGGCCGCGCATCCTGGCGACGTGCGCCCCGCGTTGCCTTCACCGCCAAAACATATTGCCAGCATAGATCGTTGCTTGGGTGCGCTGTTGCAGCGCATCTCTATCCAACCAGACACAAAGCGCCGGTTCGCCCATTGCCGGGCACTAGCAGAGAGGCTCCATTCATGCGACTGATTCCCCGCAAACTCTTTTTGACCCGCGGCGTCGGCGTCCACCGCGAGAAGCTCACCAGCTTCGAGCTTGCGCTGCGCGACGCGGGCATTGCCTACTTCAACCTCGTGCGCGTCTCCTCCATCTTCCCTCCCTCCTGCCAAATCGTCACCAAGGACGAGGGCATGAAGCTGCTCCAGCCGGGCGAGATTGTCTTTGCCGTGATTGCCGAAATGGCCAGCAACGAGCCTGGGCGGCGCATCGCCTCCTCGCTGGGTGTGGCGCGCCCCACCGATCCGAGCAAGTACGGTTATCTCTCCGAGCACCACACATACGGCCAGACCGAACAGGAAGCCGGCGATTACGCCGAGGACCTGGCCGCCACCATGCTTGCGACCACGTTGGGAATCCCCTTCGACGCCGAGAAGGATTACAACGCCCGCAAGGAGCAGTACCTTATGGGCGGCGAAATTGTGGACACCACCAGCATCACCATGGCTGTCACGGCGGAGCCGGGCGGCGTATGGACGACGACCATCGCATCAGCCATCCTGATTTAGGAACGACCGTACACAGGGTTCACACATTGACAATGGATACAAATGGATACCTGCTGTCATCCGTTATCAATCTGTGAAGCTTGTGTACGGTCGCTGTCAATTCCCTTGAATCCGCTTGTGACAATGACGTAACAAGAGAGGACACCTGCGATGACGCAACATACCCCGCCCAACAATTTCCTGGGCCTGCCCGACGAGCACGCCGCCTTCGCGCGCGCGCGTGTGGTTGTGCTGCCCCTGCCCTTTGAGGCCACCGTGAGCTATGGCAGCGGCACGGCCAATGGCCCCGCAGCCATCATCAGTGCCTCGCAGCAGGTGGAGCTCTACGACCGCGAGTTCGACTCCGAGCCCGTCGCTGCCTACGGCATCCACACGCTGCCCGCGCCTACGCTCGACGCCGACCCCGAGCGCGCCGTCGCGCAGATTGCCGCGACGGTGGCCGATCTGGTGCGCCAGGGTAAATTCGTTGTGGGCCTGGGCGGTGAGCACACCGTGAGCGTGGGCGTTGTGCGCGGCATCCTCGACGCCATTGGCGGCCCGCTGACGGTGGTGCAGATTGACGCCCACAGCGACTTGCGCAACAAGTACGAAGGCACCCCCTGGAGCCACGCATGCATCGCGCGCCGCCTGCTGGATGACGAACGCGTAGGCCAGGTGCTCCAGTTTGGCGTGCGCTCCGTTTGCACCGAGGAAGTGCAGTTTGCGCTTGATAACAAGAGCCGCGTGCGTGTCTGGTATGTCAACGAAGTGCACGAAAGCCCCGGCTGGAAGCGCGAACTCGGCGACGACCTGCGCGGCAGCAAGGTCTTTGTGACGATCGACGTCGACGGCCTGGACCCTGCACTGATCCCCGCCACAGGTACACCCGAACCGGATGGGCTGACCTGGCGCGAGGTGCTGGACATTCTGCACACGGTGACACAGGTCGCTGATATTGTGGGCATGGACTGCGTAGAGCTTGCGCCGCACGACGGCCAGCACGCCGCCGACTATGCGACGGCCAAGCTTGTTTACAAGGCCATTACCTACGCCATGGTGCACAGTCGCCAGGCAGAGGGCGCGGGCTATTTGACAGCAACTCCCACCACCAAGTATGGCGGCCTGGCCAACCAGCCCGAGCTCTGGAGCGCCAAAAAGTCTGCCGGCGCAACCGCAGGCCCCGCCACGGCATAAGAGCGCAAGCACTCGCAAGGAGAGCCACGCATGGAAAACGCCAACAACATCAAGGCATTTATTCGCCACCACTTTCGCCATTTCAACGCGGCCGCGCTGGCCGACGCCGCCGAGGGCTACAGCACCTTCATCAACAACGGCGGCAAGATGTTCCTGGCCATGGCCGGGGCGATGAGCAGCGCCGAACTGGGCCTCTCGCTGGCCGATATGATCCGCGCCGGCAAGATTCACGCCATCAGTTGCACTGGCGCGAATCTCGAAGAGGACATCTACAACCTCGTCGCGCATGATTACTATGTGCGCATCCCCAACTACCGCGACCTGACGCCCGAGGATGAGCACGATTTGCTCGAGCGCCACCTCAACCGCGTCACCGACACCTGCATCCCTGAAGAGGAGGCGATTCGCCGCATTGAGGACGCGCTGCTCGACGAGTGGACGGCGGCCGACGCAGCGGGCGAACGCTACTTCCCGCACGAGTTTCTCTACCGCATCCTGCGCAGTGGCCGGCTGGAGAAGTACTACCAGATCGACCCCGCCAACTCGTGGATGCTGGCCGCAGCCGAGAAGAATCTGCCCATCTTTGTGCCGGGCTGGGAGGATTCGACTTCGGGCAACATCTTTACGTCGCACGTCATCCGTGGCGATATCAAGAACGTGCATACCGTACGCACGGGGATTGAATACATGATGGCGCTGGCGGAATGGTATCCCGCCGAAGCCGCGCAGCAGCCTGTGGGCTTCTTCCAGATTGGCGGCGGCATCGCGGGCGATTTCCCCATTTGCGTGGTGCCCATGCTGCGCCAGGACCTGGAGATGCACGATGTCCCCCTCTGGTCCTACTTCTGCCAGATCAGCGACTCGACCACCAGTTACGGCTCCTATTCGGGCGCCGTGCCCAACGAGAAGATCACCTGGGAGAAACTGGACATCACCACACCCAAGTTCCTGATCGAGTCCGACGCGACCATTGTCGCGCCGCTGATCTGGGCCTACGTGCTGGCGGACGACTAGAAGCAAACGGTTCCCACGCAAGAACACAAAGCGCGCGCTGCCTCGTCGCAGTGAGCCTCTCGGTCCTTGTTGTGCTGCGCGCAAGGTGAAGGCCGGGAGGCCTTCCGCTACTGACTGCATGCCCAATCTCAGCCGACGGCGCGCCTACGCAGCATGATCATCTGTGAGAGCACACGGTGCACAGGGAGATGCAGATGGAAAGCCCAACCCTCTCGCAAACTGACCAATTGCTGCGCGCAGGTTTCCGCTACCTCAACTACTTCATGTTGCTGCTGTGGCGGCTGGGGCTGGGGCCCTGGCTGAATCTCTGGCCGGCGGTGCTGGGGCGCTACATGGTGCTTGTGCACAAGGGGCGCAAGTCGGGCAAGCAGCGGCGCACGCCCGTCAACTACTGCATTGTGGATGGCGACGTCTACTGCGTCTCCGGCTTTGGCGGCGTGGCCGACTGGTATCGCAATCTCGTGGCGTAGCCGCGCCTGGAGGTGTGGCTGCCCGACGGTTGGTGGAAGGGCACGGCCGCTGAGGTGACTGCGCCGGGCGAGCGCTTGCAGATGATGCGCGCGGCGCTCATCGGCAGCGGCTTTGCCGTGTACGCCGCCGGAATTGACCCCCGGCGCATGAGCGACGCCGACCTGGCGCGCGCCACGCCCGATTACCGCGTGCTGCGCATTACGCGCATAGAGCCGCGCACGGGGCCAGGCGGCCCGGGCGACCTGGCGTGGGTGTGGCCGGCGGCGGTGCAAGCGCTGGCCGTGGTGGCCGTGCTGCGTGGCTGGCGTCGCAGCAGCGCACGCCGCCGCGCTGTGACGCAAACCAGACGCAGCGCACCAGAAAGCCATTGATGCACGAGAGTCCCTCATCACCCCCTGTCACCACGGCGGCAACCGTTGTGACAACCACATCGGGCCCCGCCACCACAGCCGCCGCAGGCATGATGCCCTGGCTGCTGGTGGCGCTGCTGGCGCACACCGGCTGGGGCATCTACCCCGTGCTCGCGCGCTACCTGCAAACGCAAAGCCACATCCCCAGCCTGGCGCTGTTGTCCGCTGCCTATCTGCCCCTGGCGCTGGGCTTTCTCTTCTACACCTTGCCGCGCCAGGGCCGGTTGATTGCCCATTCGCGCCCCCTTTGGATCTTTGCCGGGGTGGTGGTGCTGCGCAGCATTACCAACGTGCTGGCGGCGCGCTACACGCTCGCCATCTACGTCCAGTTGATGACGCTGATGACCCCCTTTCTGATTGCGCTGCTGAGTCTCTTTGTGCTGCGCGAGCGGCTGCCGCGCGGCACGCTGATGGCCATGGCGCTCTCGTTTGTCGGGTCAATGCTTATGCTCAGCAGCAATCTGGCCGGGGGCGGGCTGCACTTCGCCCTGGGCGCCGCCGATTTGCTTGGCATTGGGCTGGCGCTGGCGAGCGCCGTCTTTCTGGCGCTCTACATGCTGGCCGTGCGCCGCACCATGACGACCGCCGTCTCGGGCCTCGGCGTGCTGCTCTTCCAGAGCGTGGTGATTTTCACCGTCTCGCTCACGCTCAGCCTTGCCCTCGGCGAAGACTGGGGTCGCTGGCTCAGCCTGCAGCCAAGTGACTGGGCGATATTTGTTGTCTTTGCCCTGCTCATCCTGAGCGGTGCAAACGCCCTGCAAATTGTGGCGCTGCGCAGACTGGGCGCGCCGGTGGTGAGCAGCCTCATGGGTTGGCGGCTGGTAAGCACACTGCTGGTGGGCATGGTGCTGCTGGGCGAGGGGCTGCACGGCTGGGTGCAGCTGCTGGGCATGGCCATTGTGCTTGCCACGGTGACGTGGTATGTACGCAAGGAGGCACGCATGTAGGATCCAGCCCTGGTTCATTCACGAACGGGGGGATTTAGCACAAATTTCCGCCCGGCCAGGGCAATTGCATGTCGAGACTGAATCTCAACTTGGTGGCGATTTCAATGAAATGCGATAACTTTCCACGTCTGCGCCAAGTTCTTTCGCGGCGCGCCTCATTTCTGCAATACGCACTTCGGAACCTGGATGAGACAGGACGCCAATTCAGGCGTATTTCCCTGGCCGTGCCAAGGCAATCGCGTCTGGAATGGCGTCGTTGCTTGCGCGCGTTGCTCTCGTGCGGGTTGGCTCGTGGTACGACGGCCTGGACTCTCGCGGGAGTCCAGGCCGTCGTTTGCATGGATTTCCGGAGCCTATTTGCTCAGGAATTGCCGTGCAGTGGCCAATTCCGGGCGTTCGGCGCCCGCCTCGGCAGCCAGGGTCACGAGGCCATCGTAGTAGGTGCGCGCACGCTCATCATCGCCGGCCAGTTCGGCGGCGCGGCCAGCCAGGTACCAGCCGCGGAAGCGGTTCGGCTCGATGGCCTGCGATGCTTCGAACTCCGCCAGCGCCTCGTCCGGCTGGTCCAGTTCGAGCAATATCTCGCCCAGCATCTCGTGCGCGGGCGCAAACGGCCCTGGCGTGACAGGGTGTTTCTCGGTCTGATCCTCCAGTGCGACCGCCTCGCGCATGAGTGTCAACGCTTGCTCCGCATCTCCTTCGGCCAGCGCGATCCAGGCTTGGACCTCGCGCATCTGGATGTCAGCCTGCCCGGCAAAGTAGGGCTGATTCACCTCCAGCATGGCCGCGCGCAGCTCCTCGAGGCGCGCGAGCTCGCTGCGCGCCGCATCGACGTCGCCGGCGCGCGCCGCACCCAGGCCTCGGGCGAAGACCATGATCGCCTCGGCCTGCGGGAAACGCTCCCATTCCATGTCAGGGAGGGGCAGGGTCAGTTCGGCGGCCTTGTCCCACGCGCCGCGCTCGAGGATGTAGCGCGCGGGTATCGCCGTCAGCGCGTAGGCGGCGACAAAGTTCGTGACGTCGAGCGCCTCGATCGCGGCAACCTCGTCCAGCAGCGCCGCGGCCTTGGCATCCTGGCCAAGCTGCAGATAGCCATACATCAGATAGTCCATAGCGTGCAGGGCGTTGAACGAGCTTGCACCCTGCACGTGCGTGGCCGAGAGTTCCTCCCTGGCGGCATCCGCCGACCGGCGGTTCGTGTCAACAGACTCCTGCCAATGACCGAGGCGCGTGAAGATGTGGGACGGCATGTGCACGGCATGGGGCGCATCGGGGGCGATGTCGGCGTATGCCCTGGCGGCATCGAGGCCCGCAGCGGCAAGGTCGGGGTAGTCGTTGGCATGGATCAGGTAGTGGGTGACGCCGGGGTGGTCTTCATTAGCCTGGCCGACCTGCTCGAGGATTTCGACCGCCAGCAGTTGGTTGGCGTAGGTCTTGTCGGTGGGCAGCGCCGTACCAAGCAGCGCCAGAGCGTAGTAGACCTGCGCCTCGGCGTCGTCAGGATAGGCGGCCGCCAGCTTCGCCATAGCGTCGGTGTAGGCTAGCGCACGCGTGCGGTGGTCCACCGTCTCGGAATCGCGGTAGAAAGTGGCGACGGCGTCGAGGTAAGCCGCTTCGCGCTCGTTCTTCGGGCCCAAGGCCAGCCCTTGCTCCGCCGCCGCCAGCCCGTCCACGAGCGGCTGTCCGCTCAGCGGCCAGGTAAAGGGGTTGCCCATTCGGGTCATGGCAATCCCCCAGTCGGCCATGGCGCAGGTTGGATCGAGGGCAAGGACTGCGTTGAAGGATTCGATGGCGGGAGCAAACCAGAACGAGTGGAGCCGCGCTACGGCGTGGTTGAACTCGGCCTGCGCTTCCGCTGTGCAGTCGACGGCAAAGTCGACTTTCCCCAGCAGCTCCTCCGCGACTACAGTGTGTTCATCGACGCTGGGCTCTATGCTGAGCGCTGCGGCGGGGGCTGCGGACGTTTCTGCGTTCGGCGCCTGAATGGGCATACAGGCGCTCAACAACGACATCATCACTCCCAATGCCAACAATCGGCCGTGCATGGTCTTCCTCCTGTCGAACGTCTCCAAACTGTGCGAAAGGCGATAGGGGAACCAGGGGTTCGGCGCCGCGATGGCACCGCACCACGATAGCGTGCGCGGCCGCGCAGGAGCGGTCATCCGGCCAACCTCAGGCGGCCGACAATAAGGTGAAGAACCAGCAGACAGTGTGCGCTGTACCCGGGAAAGGACCGGGCCAAACGGTCTTGACATGGGGAGGCGAACTGCGGCGAATGGCACCACTGGGGGCATTATCGGTGGGAAGCCATCATCGCGCGCGAACCGGTGCGTGTCAAGAGGCAATTGGTCAATGGGTGCGTGCACGAGTTGTCAGTGAGATTTTACAGAAGAGGTTCTCCACTGGTAA
>CAYRVP010000064.1:0-21652 GCA_964427845.1 uncultured Caldilineaceae bacterium | reverse complement strand
GGACTGGTTGACTGGTGGACTGGTTGACTGGTGGACTGGTGGACTGGTGGACTGGGATGGTGCTATCATCGACACCAGTCAACCAGTCAACCAGTCAACCAGTCCACCAGTCATCCAGTCAACTTCTTCCCCTATCCCCCACTTCCATCCGGAGACACCCATGCGCGCCCACCATCGCGAAATGGCCGAAGGCATTCTTTTCACCGACTTTTACCAGTTGACCATGTCCCAGGTCTATTTTCGACTGGGGTTGCACGAGCGCACCGTCCAGTTCGACCATTTCTTTCGGCGCTATCCGGACTATGGCACCCACCAGGCGGGCTACTGCATCAATGCAGGCATGGAAACGCTTGTCGAGTGGATGGAAGGGGTGCGCTTTGCCGGCCCGCAACTGGACTATTTGCGCGGACTAACGGACGGCGGCGGCCGCCCACTCTTCGCCGAGCCCTTCCTTGAATGGCTGGCACGCTGCGGCGATTTTGGCGCGCTGACCGTTTCCGCGATTCCCGAGGGGCGTGTGGTTCACCCCAATGTGCCGCTGACGACCGTGCAGGGGCCGCTCGCCATGGCGCAGATCATCGAGACGCCGCTGCTTAACATGCTCAATTACCAGACGCTGATCGCCACCAAGGCGGCGCGCATCTTCGAGAGCGGCCTGGGCCAGCCCATGCTCGAGTTTGGCCTGCGGCGTGCGCAAGGCACGGGCGGCAATGAGGGCACGCGCGCGGCGCTTATCGGTGGGGCCGGCTTCTCATCCAACACGGGCATGAGCGCCGTCCTCGGCGTTGCCCCCAAGGGCACCCATGCGCACAGCCTTGTGCAGTTGTGCATGGCGCTAGGTATCGGCGAAGAAGGGGCCTTTGAGGCATACGCCGAGACCTACCCCGACGACACCACGCTGCTTGTCGACACGATTGATACGCTGGAGAGCGGAGTGCCCAATGCCATTCGCGTCTTTGAGAAATTGCGGCGCAAGGGCCATCGCCCTGTAGGGGTGCGGCTGGACTCGGGCGATCAGGCCTACCTCGCCATTCAGGCCGCCAGGTTGCTTGACGAGGCGGGCTTTGAAGATACCTCGATCGTGCTCTCCAGCGACCTTGATGAACTGGTCATCTGGCAGATCATTACGCAGATTGCGCAGGAAGCGCCGCGCTACGGGCTGGATGCCGACAAGATCATCAAGCGGCTGGTCTATGGTGTGGGCACGCGCCTGATTACCTCATGGGGCGAGCCGGCGCTGGGTGGCGTGTACAAGTTGGTTGCGGTGCAAGATGAAGGCGCTTGGGAGTCGGCTATCAAGATTTCGGAGACTCCTGCCAAGACACCCAACCCGGGCATCAAGCGCGCATGGCGGATGTATGACCAGCGCGGCAAGGCCACGGCCGATGTCCTGACCGTGGCGGATGAGATCCCCTCTGCGGGAGAGCGCATGCTGCTCCGCCACCCGAATGACCACGCCAAACTCCGCCGGCTGGGTGCGGGCGAAATCAGCCGCATCGAACCGCTGCATGTTGAGGTCGTGCGCGGTGGTGCACGTTCCACGCCACGCCCGCCCCTTGAGGAGATGCGCGCACGCCGCGCGGCGGATGTCGAGCAGTTGGACCCCGGCATTCGCCGCCTCGTCAACCCGCACATCTACCATGTGTCGCTGAGCGAAAAGCTGTGGGATTTGAAGCAGGATTTGATTGCCGATGCCCGCGGCAACTTGCGCAACGAGGTGTGAAAGGGTGGGGAGAAGGGAGTGGGGGGTAGGGGGTGGGGAGTGGGGAGTGGGGAGTGGCGACGGTACGCTGTAGCCCACTCCCTACTCCCTACTCCCTACTCCCTACTCCCTACTCCCTACTCCCTACTCCCTCAATTTCCTCGCGAATCGCCAGCGTCAGGCGCGCAAAGTGCTCGGTGCCGGTTTGCGCAAGCGTGCGCGGGCGAGACAGCGGGATGGGTACATCGGCAATGAGGCGGCCGGGTCGCTCGCTAAGCACCAGCACACGATCAGCCAGCAGCACCGCCTCGGGGATGCTGTGTGTCACCATGACGGAGGTCTGCGCGTCGCGCTCGTGAATGCGCAGCAACTCGAGGTTGAGCCGCTCGCGCGTAATGGCATCCAGCGCGCCGAAGGGCTCATCCAACAGCAACAGGCGCGGCGCGTGGATCAGCGTGCGCGCCAGCACAACGCGTTGGCTCATACCGCCCGAAAGCTGGCGGGGATACGCGGCGTGGAAGCCATGCAGCCCCACCAGATCGAGCAACTCCACCGCCTTGCGCCGTTCGGACTCGCCCACGGGGCCGGCAATCTCCAGCGGCAGCAGGACGTTTTGCATCACCGTGCGCCACGGCATGAGGTTGGTGCTCTGGAAGACGAAGCCTATGTCGCGCTGCGGCTCGGTAAGGCGCACGCCATCAAAACGCACGCGCCCGCTGTCGGGGGCCACAAGGCCGGCAATGATGCGCAGGAGCGTACTCTTGCCCGAACCGCTGGGGCCGAGCAGGCAGATGAACTCACCGCGTTGCGCGCTGAAACTCACGCTGGACAGTGCACGTACGCGCGCACTCGGCTCATCAAAGCTCTTGGAGACCCCCTCCACGGCTAGCACAACCGGCGCGCTGCTCACTCAGCCGCGGCCTCCTCGGCAAACTGATTCGTGAAGAGATCCTCGGCAGGCACAAGGTCGCCGGCCAGCCCTGTGCGCTGCATGAATGCGGCAGCGCTCTCCCACTCCGCGGAAAGGGTGCTTCCCGGCGTGCGGTCCGGCGCGGGCGCCCAGTAAGGGAGCGACGCGTCGAAGACGGCGCGGTTGGCTGCTTCGTTGGCGCCACCGGCTTCGGGCACACTCTGCAGCGCAATCGCGAACGCTTCGTCAGTGTTGGCCAACGTCCACTCAATCGAGCGCGAGAGCGCGCGCGCCAGGCGGGCCACGAGATCGGGTTTCTGCGCAATCACCTCTTCGTTGGTAACAAGGCCATTGGCGGGCATGGTCAGCACATCGTCCAGGGTGATCACCGTGGTGGCGATGCCCGCTTGTGCCAGCACAACGGGCCCGTTGACCGCGTAATCGACCGCAGCATCCACAGTGCCCTGGCTGACGGCCGCCGCCTGCGTGAAGCCGATGCTCTCGAGCTGGATATCCTGCTCGGTAAGGTTTGCCGCCTCGAGCAGTGCGCGCAGCGCGACATAGTTGGCCCCGTATGTGCCGGGCAGACCGATGCGCTTGCCCGCCATGTCAGCCGGTGTGCTGATGCCGGCATCGCTCTTGGCGAAGAGGACAACAGGGTAGTGGCTGTACCAGTTGTAGACATAGCGCACGGGCAGCCCTTGTGCGCGGCCCAGGATAACCTGGTCGCCGCTGGCGATCATGAAGTCGTTCTCGCCCGTGCCGACGAGTGTGAGATAGTCATTCTCGAAACCGTAGGCGAGCGTCAGGTCGATGCCTGCATCGGCAAAGAAGCCCTGCGCTACGCCCACATAGAGAGGCGCGAACTGCACGTTGGGTACATAGCCCACACCCAGTGCGACAGCATCATGCGCGCCTGGCGCAGACGTCTGTTGCACGGGCGCGCAGCCCGACGAGAGAAACGTGACAACAAAAAGCAATAGGGCCCATTCGAATTTGCGCAACATGTGAGTTGACTCCTGTGAACTGTAGAACCGGAAAAGAACAATGGGTATGCCTGACGTCTGCTACTGCCAACGCAGCGCGCGCCGCTCTAGCAGCGCCACGCCGCCATAGAGCAGTTGCGCAACAATCACCAGGCTGATGATGGCAACGAAGAGCAGCGGCGTATCGAGCACGCCCCGCGCCAGGTTGATCATGTAGCCCAGTCCCGCCGAGGCGCCCATCAGTTCCCCCACTACGGCGCCTACCACTGCGAGGATGACACTCAGTTTGAGGCCGCCGAAGAGGACCGGCAGCGAGGCGGGCAGTTCGAGCATGCGAAAGGTTTGGGTGCGCGTTGCCTTGAGGCTGCGCATCAGGTCACGCAGGTCGGTGTCTACGCCGCGCAGCCCCACAATCGTGCTGATCAACGTCGGGAAGAAGGCGATCAGCGCCACGACCAGCAGCTTGCTCAACAGGCCCGTGCCAAACCATATGACCAGCAGCGGCGCCAACGCCACAATCGGAACGCTCTGGCTGGCGACAATGTAGGGAGCCACCAATCTGTCGATGGTGCGGTTCTTGCCCAGCACATAGCCCAGCAGCAACGCCGTGGAAACCCCCAGCAGCAGGCCAAGAAATATCTCGGCAAGTGTCGTGGAAACGTGCCGCCAGAGCATGCCTTCGCCGATCACCTGGGCAAAGCGGCGCGCAACGACGGCTGGGGCGGGCAATACAAAGGGCGGATAGTCCTGCCAGCGCACCAGCCCGTCCCAGAGCAGAATGGCGCCGCCGATAATCAGCGGCGCAAGCAGCAGGGCACGATGGCGGCGCACAAATGCACCGGCATTCAGTGCGCGGGAACGCTCTGCGATAGTCGTTGCAGGCGGCGCCACGCTTTGTGTTTCGATCATCCACTCACTTTCCGTTCTGCCGCGCGCATGATGCCCCTGAACCGGAATGACCGGCGTTGGCTCGGCAACTTCGTTCCGTCTCGTCATCGTTGTTTTTGTCATTTTGCGCAGGCGATTTGCAGCATCTGTCTGCAATACGAAAAGCCCCGAACTCGGCGCAAGCACGCGCTGAATCGGGGCACAATCAACCAATGCGAGTTGGCGCCGCTGCACACGCACGCCACCCGCCGCAACAAAAACCCGGTTACGGCGTAATTCGCCGAACCGGGGCATGTGCAAGCAGACAACGCGCAGGCAACGTAGCCGCACGCATGTTGCTCCTTCTTTCATCCGGACTGTACCGTCGGCGCCGGCATTGCGTGAAGACGCGCACCGGACTCCTGTCAGACATCGACTCGCGGGCTCTCCAGCATGTGGCTGGACTACCGCCGATCGGGAATTGGGATTGCTCCCTCACCCTGCCCCGAAGGATATTTTCTATTGTGACCTTACAGTACCACCCGCCTCGCAATCAGTCAAGTCCGCCGGCAATACGCAAAATTGACGATGAAGGTCGTCACTCAGTGGCTGACGGCGTCGCGGCCTGGGGCACTGGCTAACTCTGACGCCGGGCCATACGGCGCCTCACTGTCCGAAAGCCGTTCGCCCTCGATGTGCGTCGTGCCGTCGGTGACCGGTGGCAACTGGTTGTCCCTCACAATCTCCGCAATGGTTTCCACAGTCGCGTCAATGTAGGCGCGACCGTCGAGAAGGTGCTTTTTTGCATCCAGGTAACCGCCCCCGCCCGTGTGGCGCATGGGCCCCATATCCACAATCGTAATGCGTCCCTGGCGCACGGCGCGGTTCCATTCGGAAGTGGCGAAGAGTGACCAGCGCCCGGGCGCAACGATACGCCACGGCTCCACCGTGTCACGTGTCCCCACAAGGTGGTAGAGCTGGTCAATTTGCAGCAGCGAAGGATCGGAGCCGAAGACGCCGCCCAGGGAGATGACATAGACAGGCGATTTGAGCCAACGTTTGAGATGTCCCGATGCACCCACGGCCATCTGCCCGGCCCCGCTGTAGCCAATCAGAAAGATGGGCGCGGTGCTCTCCAGCGTGTAGCCGTGGCGCATGAGGCCGTTGACGATCACCTCGGCCACGCCCTGGTTGAAGAGGGGGCCATAGCGACGGTCTGCCGAAATCAGCATTTGCATGATGTTGCGAATGTTGATGAAGTAGCCTGCGAGCGGTACGCCGCCCGCCTTGCTGCGCAGCGCCAGCCGCCACGGCCCCGCCAGCAGGGGATGCTGGGTGAGCGACTGGTTGTTCACGGCGTAGGGGAAGATGTCGTCGATGACGTGCGCCTGCGGATTGGCCTCGGTCAGGCGGCGCAGAAAATCGCGCTCACGGTAGCTTAGCGTCTCGCCCGTGGCGCGGCCCACACCCGAAAAGAAGATGATGAAGCTCGGCTTTGCGCCTGGGTACTCAATTTCCTCCTCGGGGGGTGATTCCCAGAAGATTCTGTCGTCGAACCAACCGGCCCACCAACCCAGCATCTCGAAGGGTGAGAACGCCAGCCAGGTAAAGATGCCTGCAATAAAGAGCAGCATCACGGTAATGACCAGGTTCAGTGTGTCAGCCATCGCGCGCGCTGCTTTCCGGTCTTGCAGCGGGCGGCGGTGGCAGCGCAGGCGGCTCGCCGGCTGCCTTCTTCCAGACATTCCAGTTGTGGCTGTACTGTTCACGGTGGAGTTTGCCCTGCATCACATCCTCCACCGAATAGTCAAGCCGCGAGCCGGCGGCGCGTTTTTCCACCCAGCCACCCAAAGCGTAAATCGGGCGCCCCAGGCTGCGGCGGAAGAGCTGGATTGCGGCCCATCCCACAATGCCCGTAATGGCCGCCTGCCATGTGGAAATGCCCATGCCGAAGTGGAGCGCGACCACCACCGCAGCCATTGTCCACAGTGTGAGGATCAGGCCGAAGAAGTTGCCGAAGTAGGGCGTGACCTCGAAAAAGGCAAAGAGTTGCGGCGCATAGGCAAGCCCCACCACCGCGAGCGCGGTGACAAAGGCGCCCTCAACGCCAAATGCCAGCCACGCTGCCAGCCAAATCACCACACTCCATAGCAGGTAGCCGATGAGGTTGCTGGCAACGGCAATTACCAGGGAAAGCGCAAAGCGGAAGGGGCGCACGCGATTGAGAAAGAGCACCACGCTTTGGCCCATAGCCTCGGAGATGGCGGCCAGGAAGACGACCACGAGCGCCAGCGTGAGGCCGGCGCGCGAACCCTGCACCAGCGTATACACGGTGGAATCGAGGCGCAATGCCATGCGAATGGTTTGGCTGACGGAGGGTAGCTCATCCATGGGTTGACGGTTGCTGCGCGTGCATGCTGCGCTCGTGTGCCCCACAGCCCAATGGGAATCTGCGCGAGTGGGGTGCGGTCACACGGCGAGTTCGCATTTTGCAATGGAGAGATTATACTATCAAATCAAACGTTGCCGCTTCTTTGATGTCTGCGCCGCTGCCGCATCGTAACCAAATTGAAGGCGAATTGTCATGTCATCGAACCCCTTGCCGCGGAACGCGCTGGTGCTTGCGAGCGCTGCGCTCATCCTGATTGGCACACTCCTCGCTGTTTGGGCAGTATCCAGTATCACCACCGTTTTCGCCAGTACATCTGCCGACCCCGCCGGGTCCGTCGCCACGCAAGCCGGCGCGTTCACTTCGTCCAGAGGGGGCGCTGTCGACCAAACGTCAGGCGTGCAGCGCCCTTCGGCGCTCGTCTCAAGCCCCGCCCGCGCAGTACCTCAGTCTACACCCATCACCGTGTTAAGCGCGGAGGAGAGGGCTGTGGTCCGCCCCACCGCCGACCCGCCACCTATCGGCATGACCGTTGCGCTGCCCGAGGACGTGCCCGTAGGCTTCCTGCGCGACCTCGCTGCCGTTAATTTGCCTGACGGCAAGGCCGTCAAGGTGAGTAGCAACGCCGACGATGGCCCGCTCGTGCTGGATTGGACGGCCATCAACGGCGACGCCGTCTACACGGTCACCTTTGCCGCCGCCACTCGCTTTGACACCATCTTCCCCGAGACATCGTGGGCGGACGTGCAAGCTGCCTGGCGTGGCGAGGTGATGACCTACACGGCCGTCGCCGTGCTCGCCAACACCGTGCCCGCACTCGAGCAGTTGCTTGGCCCCAAGGGGCCCACCGTCACCACGCGCGCGGTAGTCAGCGACGTCGTGGCCGCCGCCTGGTCGGACGATGAAGCGACGCTGGCGCTATTGCCCTTTGACCAACTGGACCCGGAACTGGCTGTGTTGGCGATTGACGGCCAAACCCCAGTCGAGAATGCGAACCACTTCACGCCCGCCGCCTATCCATTCACCGCCGTGCTCTATGCACATGACCGTGCCACCAGCCGCGCTGATCGCGCAAGCGTGCAGGGGCTGCTGGCGGCGCTGCCCCGGGGCAACCGCGACCCCGACAAGCTCACCCTGCTGACGATGACAGGCGTAACGGCAATGGTGCGCATGATGGCCGACGAAATGGACCGTCGCGGCGCGGCCTGGCCTGCCGAGTATGTCGGGCCGGAGCTCTCGAGTGCGGACATTACCCACATCAGCAACGAAGTCCCCTTTGTGGAGGATTGCCCGACCGACCTGCGCGAGGACAACTTCAACTTCTGCAGCAAGAAGGAGTACTTTGAAACGCTGCGCCTGAGTGGCGTCGACATCATCGGGCTGACGGGCAACCACCAGAATGACTTTGGCCGCCAGGCGGCGCTCGACTCGCTGGACTTCTACAAGGCGCACAATCTGCCTGTTTACGGCGGCGGCCGCAATGTCACTGATGCCAATGCACCCCTCTACATTCAGCACAACGGCAACCGCCTGGCCTTCATCGGGGCTAATAGCTATGGCCCGGAGATGGCCTGGGCCGACACGGATTACCCGGGCAGCGCCGAGTTTGATCTCAACATCATGTCGGCGGCCATTCGCAATATCAAGCAGAACAACCTGGCCGACGTTGTGCTGGCCGAGCTTCAATATCAGGAATCATACGATACCGAGCCGCTCATAGAGCAGCGTGATGATTTCAACGCTCTCGCCCGCGCCGGCGCCGACATCGTGACTGGTGTGCAGAGCCATGTGCCGCAGGCCATCGAGTTCACCGATGACCGCATGATTCTCTACGGCCTGGGCAACCTCTATTTCGACCAGATGTGGAGCCAGACGACGCGTGAAAACCTCATCTACAAGCACACCTTCTACAACGGCCGCCACATCAGCACGCAAATCCTGACGACGCTGCTCTATGACTTTGGCCAACCGCGCTTCACATCGCCCGGCGAGCGCGACCGGCTGCTGACACGAATCTTTGGCGCAAGTTACTGGGAGCATTGAGGACTGGTTGACTGGTTGACCAGTCAACCAGTCAACCAGTCAACCAGTCAACCTTTCAACATCAAACTTTCTCACCCGCGCTTAATGTGGCCCCGCGCAGCGATACGCCTTTTCTCTCCAGTACGTGCCCAAGTTCGGCGCGCACGGTCGTTTGGCGGGAGTGGCGCTCGACTGTATACTTGGCACTTGCGCAGGCCGATTGGCCCACGCAAATGCCTTGCGCGCCGCGTCGCGCTCCCTGGCGCGGCTGCGTCATCCCGTTCAAACCCTGTGAGGAAGCCACATGACCGTATCGACCAAGCCCAAGTCCAAGTCCAAAAAGCAGAGCAGTTCCGCCGGTGTCTGGATCGTCATCGGCGCAGTGCTCCTCCTGGGCCTGGTTGTGCTGCTGCTTTGGCTCAACAACCGCCCGGCCACCGTCTCTGTGACCGCACCCGATGTGCCCGCCGAGTGGATCGATGGCAAGTCGCTGGGCGATCCCAATGCACCGGTTGTTGTGCAAATGTGGGAAGACTTTGTTTGCCCCGCGTGCCAGCAGTTTACGCGCACAGTCGAGCCGCAACTCATCAATGACTTCGTCAAGGCCGGCACGGTGCGGCTGGAGTTCCACCAGTTCCCATTGTCGCAGCACGCGCCCGGTGCGCTGATGGCGGCAAACGCTTCGGAATGCGCGGCCGACCAGAACATGTTCTGGCCCTACCAGGATCGCGTCTTCCAGGCGGCGGAGTCGCGCGGCCAGGCCGGTCTGGTATATGATGAACTGGTGAAGCATGCCGAGGCCACAGGCCTTGACACGGATAAGTTCAAGGCGTGCATGAACAGCCTGCAGTTCAACAACGACATCGCCCAGTCGCTCACCGAGACGCAGCAATTGGGCTTGAGCAGCACGCCGTCGATTCTGGTCAACGGTGTGTTGGCTGAGAATCCGTTCGACTACAATGCGCTCAAGGCGCAGATCGACGCGGCGGCCGCCAACTAGCTCCGCCGCCTAGCCAGGATGGGACAGAAGTCAGCCATGGCGTCACTCTCGTACTATCTGGACAGGGCCGGCCTGTACATTGCGCTGGCGGCCGCATGGATCGCCATGCTGGGCAGCCTCTACTTCAGCGAAGTCATGGGTTACATTCCCTGCGACCTCTGCTGGTATCAGCGCATCCTCATGTATCCGCTCACGCTGGTTCTGCTCACAGGGCTGTTGCTGCGCGACAGAAATTTGCCCAAGTTCGTACTGCCCTTGAGCACGCTGGGCATTGTCGTGTCGACGTATCACTACCTGCTCGAGAAGACCGACTGGTTCGACGCTGTGCAGATTTGCCGCAATGGCGCATCATGCACAACGCTCTGGATCAACTGGCTTGGTTTTATCACGATTCCCTTCCTGGCGCTCGTCGCCTTTACCACCATTACGGCCATGAGCATCATCGCGCTGATGGCTGGCGAGCCTGCCGAGGCCGACGAGGATGACGAAGGCGTGGTGACGCAACGCCGTCGTGCCTGGCTGCCTGCAACGGCAGTTGTGGGTGTGGTGCTGCTGCTCTTTGGTGTTCTCTTCAGCAACGGCTGGCAGCGCACGGCCCAGGCGCGTGAACTGGCTGCCGAATTGGCGGTAATGCCCGTGGCCGGCCCCATGACCTCGGCCTCTGGCATGCCTCTCGACGCGACGCAGAGCAGCGGGCTTACGCTCTACCGCGAAGCCTGCTCGGGTTGCCACGGCCTGAACGCCGAGGGCGTGCCGAATTTGGGCAATGTACTGGTTGACAACGAGTTCATCCAGTCGCTCAACGACACCGAACTGCTGCAATTCATTCGCCAGGGCCGTGATCTCAACAGCCCTGAGAACACGTCGGGGTTGGTGATGCCTCCCACCGGTGGCCGGCCCGATTTGGACGATAGCGCAATGGGCACGATTATTGCATACCTGCGGGCGCAGCAAACCCAGTAGGAGAAGGACGGCGTACGCACCCACGGTGGCGTGGTGGGCGCGGCTGCCTCTGCTCCCCCGGAGAATGGCGTGATGGCTCGACAAGTTCAATATTGGCTGGTGCGCAGCGCCCTGCTTCTGGCGTGTGCGACACTGATGCTGCTGCTGGGCCGCACACAGGCGTTTGCCCAGTCGGGCATTACGTCGCCCGCGCCTGGCTCCGCGCTCTCGGGCGATGTGCCCGTCATGGGCAGCGCAACCATCGAGCCCTTCCAGAAGTACGAACTGCACTACAAACTCGAGCCCAGCGGTGACGACGCCTATGTCTATTTTGACGGCGGCACGTCGCAGGTAAACAATGGCCAACTGGGCATCTGGCGGGCGGCGGGTTTGCCCCCGGGCACTTATACGCTGCGCTTGCGCGTCGTCAAGCAGGATGGCAACTACGCCGAGGCGTGGGCCCCCAACTTGAGAGTCAACCAGGGGCCGCCAGGTACACCGACGCCCGATCTTTCGGCCACACCGACGATTACGCCCACCTCAAGCGTGCCCACGCCCACCTTTACGCCGGCGCCGGCGCCCACGCCCGCGATTGGCGCGGTGCAGCAGCCACAGCTTGGGCAGGCTGCGCCCACGCCTGCGCCTGTTACCGATGCCAACGCGGCGCAGCCAGCGCCCGACGTGGCCGCCGCGCCGGTGATCGTTCAACCGGGCGATCTTGCTCCTTCGCAGGCCAGCGCCGCCGTGGCCAGCGTACAGGCCACGCCCGCGACATCAAGCACACGCCAACTGGGCGAGGCGCTCTCGCTGGACAGGCTGCGCGAACAGTTGTATCGCGGCATGCGCTTCAGTGCGGCGCTCTTCCTGTTGGCGCTGGCCGCCTATGGGGGCAAGCGCGTCTTCGATTGGGCGCGCCGCCGTTACGGGTAACAGCACATACGACGCAAAGGGACGCAAAGCAAAGTAATGGCAGTGAAAAAGCAGTTCTTGTTGTTGCAGTTCTCTGCGCCTTTGCGCCATTGCGTCGTAGTCACTGTAATGGGAGTGATGCCGCGTGGGACCGGTAAAGATGATCGTTGGCCTGGGCAATCCCGGCCCCCGCTATGCGGCCAATCGCCACAACATCGGCTTTCAGTGCGTCGAACTCTTTGCGCGCCGCCATTCAATTGCGCTCGACAAGATGCAGAACAAGGCCATGGTGGGCCAGGGCTGGGTGCAGGCAGGAGGCAAGAGGGAGAAGGTGCTGCTCGTCAAGCCACTCACCTTCATGAACCTGGTGGGCGAGGCAGTGGCCCCGCTGGTGCGTTTCTATCAGGTGGAGCTTACGCAGATCCTTGTCATGCACGACGACCTTGACCTGGAGAGTGGGCGGCTGCGCCTGCGCCCGGGCGGCAGCAGCGGTGGGCAAAATGGCATCAAATCGCTGATTGAGCGATTGGGCAGCCAGGACTTTGGACGCGCGCGTATCGGCATCGGCCGGCCGCCCGGCCGCATGGACCCGGCCGCCTATGTCCTGCAGAACTTCAGCGCCGACGAAGAGGCGCTCTTTGGTCCTCTGCGCGCGCGCGTGGCCGATGCCGCCGAAGTGTGGCTCTGCGAGGGTATGGAGGTCGCCATGAATCGTTTCAATGGCGACAAGGCAGCCGAACAGAGCGCGAGCGAGCAAGCGCGCCCTTTGGCCTGAACAATTGTCTTGCGCCGTGCGTTGTCGAAACAGTTCGTTGTCGAATCAGCAGGGATTGTGTCGAAGCCATTGCCGCCCAGGGCGGGCGGCGGCGCGTTGCGCGCCCGTTGCGAATGCGCCCATGAGGATTGAGTGACCATGCGCCTGACCGGACTGCTTGATGTCATTCAGCGGCTGCCTGCCTATGTCGATCTGACGACGGCGCTTACGGACGACGCCATGCGCGCGGCGCTGCCGGCCCAGGCGTTGCTGGCCGCGGCGCGCCCCGCGCTGGTGGCGGCGCTGGCGGCGCAGCACAGCGGCCCCATCCTCTTCGTCACCGCGCGCAACGAGATGGCCACGCAGTGGGTGGAGCAACTCAACCAGTGGCTGCCCGCGCCCGCCGCGGGCGGTCCCATGGTCTATCACTTTGCCGACCCCGACGCACTGCCCTTCGAGCGCATTCACTGGAGCAGCGCCACGCGCCAGCGCAGATTGACGGCGCTGGCCGCACTGCAGGGGCGCGTGGGCGGCGGACGCGGCGGCGTCATTGTTGTGGCTGCGGCGCGTGCACTGATGCAGAAAACGCTGCCGCCGCGCGAACTGCGCATGGCGCTGCGCCCCCTCAAGGTTGGTCAGGTTGTGCGCCTGGACCAGATGACGTTGCAGTGGGTGCAAACGGGCTACAACCCCGCCGACGTGGTGGAGGAGGCAGGCACCTTTGCGCGCCGTGGCGGCATCGTGGACATTTGGCCACCCAACCTGCCCCATCCCGTGCGCATTGACCTCTTTGGCGACGAAGTGGAGAGTCTGCGCCTCTTCGATCCCGCGACGCAGCGCACATTGCGCAAGGTGGAGAGCGTTGAGATTGGACCCGGCAGCGAGGCGCTGAGCAAGTACGGCCCCAACGCGCTGGCGCGCATGCACGTCGGTGGCGGCTCGCTGGCCGCGCCCGAAAACTTCGCGGCGCCCGGTCAGACGCCCCCCTTGCTTGCCGATCCCGCGCTACTCCTCACCGTGCGCGAGGAGATGCGCCTGGAGGTGCAGCACCTTGCCGATGGGCACAGCTTTCACGGCATCGAGTGGTATCTGCCCTATATCTATGACCAGCCTGCGGGCCCCATTGAGCACCTTCCCGCCGACGGCTTGCTGATTGTGGACGACGCGCTCGATCTCTTTGCGACGCTCAACGAATTGGAAAACCAGGCCACGTCGCTCTGCCTCGAGCTGCAGCACACGGGCGAATTGCCAAAGGAGTACGCCGGCAGCCACTTCGCCACCGAGGAGGTGCGTGCCGCGCTGCTGGCGCGCAGCCCGCTGCTGCTGGGCTATGGTGACCTGCACAGCCGCTCGGCCGCGGGCAACACGCCCCTCGCGCGCTGTTTTGCGCCCGGGCCGCGCTTTGGAGGAAAAACCAAGCAGATCGCCGCCGAGCTGAAGAAGATCGAAGCGCAGCGTGATATGGCCGTGATTGTGACACGGCAGGCCGCGCGCATACAGGAATTGCTGCGCGAGCGCGACATGGTTGCCGCCGTACAGAGTGACCTCGAGCGCGCCCCCAGCCCTGGCATGACGCTGGTGCAGGGCATTCTGGGCGAAGGCTTCGTGGTCAAGGGGGTTGCGCCTGCGCAACAGGCCAGCAATGGGCGCAATGGCAGCCACGCGGCGAGCGACGAAAGCAACGTACACCTCTTCACCGATGCCGAACTCTTTGGCTGGAGCCGGCCACAGGCGCGCAGCCGCCCGCAGCACCACAGCCGCGTGGCACCCGAACTCTTCTTTGCCGACGTCAAGGTGGGCGACTTTGTCGTCCACATTGAGCACGGCATCGGCCAGTTTGACGGACTCACACGTGTTCAGGTGGGGGGCGTTGATCGCGAGTATTTGCAGGTCAGTTATGCGCGCGGTGACAAGCTCTATGTGCCCGTTCATCAGGCCGACCGCCTCAGTCGCTACGTGGGCGCGGGCGAGCGCGTGCCGCCCATCAGCCGCCTGGGCACAGCTGACTGGGCGCTGACCAAGGAACGGGCGCGCAAGGCAATTGCCGATATTGCCGATGACCTGCTTAAGCTCTACGCCGAACGCGAACTGGTGCAGGGGCACGTCTACAGCCCCGACGGCCCCTGGCAGGACGAGATGGAGGCGGCCTTCCCCTACGAGGAGACCGACGACCAGCTGCACGCAATCGAGGCCGTGAAGCGCGACATGGAATCCGAGCGCCCAATGGACCGGCTGATCTGCGGGGACGTGGGTTACGGCAAGACCGAGGTGGCCATCCGCGCTGCCTTCAAAGCGATGATGGACGGCAAGCAGATTGCCATGCTCGTGCCCACCACGGTGCTGGCGCTGCAGCACTACCGCACGCTCAGCCGCCGCCTGGCCAAGTTCCCCGTGCGCGTGGAGATGATGAGCCGCTTCCGCACGCACACGCAGCAGAAGCAGATTATGGAGGGGCTGCGCAACGGCGCCATCGACATGGTGGTCGGTACGCATCGCCTGCTGGCGCAGGATCTCCTGTTCAAGGATCTGGGCATGGTGATCATTGACGAGGAGCAGCGCTTCGGTGTGAGCCAAAAGGAGAAGCTCAAGATTCTGCGCAACAAGGTGGATGTGCTCACATTGAGCGCCACTCCCATCCCGCGTACGCTGCACATGAGCCTGAGCGGGCTGCGTGATATGAGCACAATCAACACGCCGCCGCGCGAGCGCCAGCCCATCCACACTGTGCTCTCCGAGTGGGACGACACACTGCTGCGCCAGGCCATCCAGCGCGAACTGAACCGGGACGGACAGGTCTTTGTCGTCACCGACAAGGTGCGCGGCATTCAGATGTTGGCCGATCGCGTCCGCCACCTGGTGCCCGAGGCGTCGGTTGTGGTGGGTCACGGGCAGATGCACGAAAGCGAACTCGAAGAGGTGATGATGCGCTTCTCCGACGGCGAGTATGACGTGCTTGTCGCCACCACGATCATCGAAAACGGGCTGGACATCCAGAACGCCAACACCATCATCATCAATCGCGCCGAGCACTTCGGGCTGGCGCAGCTTTATCAATTGCGCGGTCGCGTGGGGCGCAGTGCGCAGCGGGGCTACTGCTACCTTCTGCATGAGAAAAACAGCCCGCTAAGCTACGACGCGCAGCGCCGCCTCTCGGCCATCATCGAGAGCAGTGAGGAGATGGGCGCGGGCTTCCGCATTGCCATGCGCGACCTGGAGATTCGCGGCGCGGGTGAATTGCTGGGCGCTAAGCAACACGGCCACATCGACGGCATCGGTTTTGACCTCTACACGCGTCTGGTTGCGCAGGCAGTAAACGACGCACGCAAGCGCAAGGACCGCTTTGACCAGGCGGTGAAGAAAAATGGCGATAGCGACGCCGGCGAGGAAATCGTCATTGACGGCACGGCAGCAGTCGATGCGACTGTGCACGCCGTTGCGCGGGCCGAGCCTGCGCCTCTCGGCGAAGGCATGACGGAGCAGGTTGCTGCGCCCCTGCGCGACGACCTGGACGTGCCCTTCGACATGGAAGATCCCCTCGCAGCCCCGGTGACGCTCGACCTGCCGATTGACGCCCGCATCCCTATTGCCTTTGTCGAGGACGAGGGGCTGCGCCTGCAACTCTACCGCCGCATTGCGGCAATGACGCATGACGAGAGTCTTGAGGAGATGCGCCGCGAGCTGGTCGACCGCTTCGGCGCCGATGCCGAAACGGGGGGCGTGCCCGAGGAAGTGGACAACCTCTTCTACCAGATTCGCGTGAAAACGCTGGCCGCGCGCGCCGGTGTCGAGCGCATTGGCCGCGACCTGGAGCAGATTGTGCTCTACGGCGAGGCGCTGGAGAACATGGACCGGCGCACGCTCGAGCGGCGGCTGCGGCTGGCGCTGGGCAAGCTCAGCGACGAGAACGGCCGCTTTGTGCCCGAGGAGGCGGCACGCGTCGGCCGCCGCGCCATCTACCTGCCGATTGACGATGAAGGCCGCTGGCAGAAGGCGCTCCTGCGCACGCTGGAGATTATGGCGGTGGGATAACCCACGCTATCCCACACTTATCCCACAGGTATCCCACAAACTGACGGCTTCGACACAGAGGCCACAGAGGCAAATCGGAGAAACACAGAGAAACACAGAGAACGGCAACAGCGGAAGAACCTCCCTGCTGTTGCCGTTCACTGTGTTTCTCCGTTTTGCCTCTGTGGCTTCTGTGTCAAGGTTATTTCTGTGTCGAGGCTGTTTCGTCAGTGCGTGGCGAGTTTGCGTCGCAGGCGCACGTACTGGGCATAGTCAATTGGCACACGGCGCGCAATATAGTCGCGCGTGCGCGGGGCCGCCATCTGCGCCTCAGTCAGGGCGGCGGTCGTCACAATATCAAACGCATCGGAGCCGGCGCCGCTGCCATAGGTGACGACGAGGATGCGCTCGCCCGCCTTTGCCACATCCAGAATCGCACTCAGCCCAATCAGCGCCGAGCCCGCATAGGTGTTGCCGATGTCGGCTACCAGCAGCCCCGCCTGCCACTGGCGCGCGGCGAAGCCCAGGTCCTGCATCGCGCGCGTGGGGAACTTGGGGTTGGGCTGGTGGAAGACCACGTGGTCGTAGTCGGCGGCGGTCGTGCCCATCGTCGCCATCATCTGCTCGGCTGCGGGCATCACATGGCCAAAGTAGCCTGGGTCGCCCGAGAAGCGCTCGGCATGGCTGGGGTAGTGGGTGGACTGCCGCCGCCAGAAGTCGGTTGTGTCGGAGACATAACTGAGCGATCGGGTGATGACTGCCAGCGCCTCTGCGGCGGGCCCCAGCAGATAGGCGGCGCCCCCTGCGCCCGCAGTGTACTCGAGCGCGTCGCCGGGCCTTCCTTGGGCGGTATCCATGCCAATGCTCAACACATAGGCCGCCATGCCGCTGCCTACCAGGCCGATGCCCGCCTGCATCGCCTCGGAGCCGGCCTTGCAGGCGAATTGCCAGTCGGCGGCCAAGGTGCTTGGGGTCGCGCCAATCGCCTCGGCCACAATGGTGCCCGTTGGCTTCACCGCGTAGGGGTGGCTTTCGCTGCCCACCCAGACGGCGGCAATGTGGCGCGGGTCAATCTGGGCGCGGGCAAGCGCGTTGCGCGCCGCCTCCACGCTCATGGTGGCGGTGTCCTCATCCAGCCCAGGCACGGCTTTTTCGCGCACGGGGCTCTTGGCGTTGCCCTCCGTCCACACACGGCTGATCTCGCTCCCGGGCAGGCGATAGCGGGGCACATAGGCGCCGTAGCCCACAATCCCCACGGGGTTGGCCGGTGGCTGCAACATGGTTACTCTCCCTCACCTTCTGAATCAACTGAAGCGGCGGCGCCCTCTGCCGCCACCAAAGTGCGTGCATACTCGAGGCGAATCAACCCGTCCTGCACCAGGCGCGCGGCAATACGGTCGACCTGGGCCCCGTGCGCGCCGGCAGCAAGCGCAATCTGGCGTGCGTGCAGGCTCATGTGGCCACGTTGAATACCTTCGGTGGCCAATGCGCGCAGCGCCGCCAGGTTCTGCGCCAAACCCACCGCGGCGAGAACCTCAGCAAGCTGGCGGGCGTCGGCTACACCCAGCACCTTGAGCGCCACTTGCGCCATGGGTAGCGCGCGTGTGGCTCCGCCCACGATGCCCACTGCCAGTGGCAGTTCCAGACGACCATAGAGCGCAGGCATGGGTACATTCTGCCATGCCGCGTCCTTCGCCGTCTGTACGATCTTCTCCCCTCGCAGGGTTGCAGAGGCGTCGGCGGTAAGGTTATGCACCACGCGCCATTCGGTAAGGGCGCGGTATTGGCCATCGCGCGCCGCCCACGCATGAGCGCCGGCTTCGAGCGCGCGCCAGTCGTTGCCCGTGGCCATGGCGACGCCGTCTATCCCATTAAAGATGCCCTTGTTGTGCGTGGCGGCACGGTAGGGGTCGGCCACGGCAAAGGCGTTGGCGTGGGCAATGTTGGCAATCACCTCGTCACCGGCAAAGTGCTCGGTGCTGAAGGCTTCGGCGGGGATGAGCACCTCGGCCCAGGCGCGCCGCTCGCTGCTGTAGTTGCTCAGGATGCGCAGCAGCGCACGCCCCCCGCTCAGCGTCTCAAGCACCGGGGCAATCGCCTCGGCGGCAGTGTTGACGGCGTTGGCCCCCATGGCGTCGCGCACGTCCACCAGCAGGTGCACAATCAGCATCGGGCCGGTGGGCGTTTCGGGCAGTGGGCGCACGTGAATGGCCCGCGGCCCGCCCCCCAGCCGCTTGATGGTTGGGCTGGTGTCGGCGAGTTTGAGCAGATCTTCTTCTGCGGCAAGGATGCGTGCGCCGGCTGCCTGGAGGTCGGCGACGTCGAGGAGCTGCACCTGGGCGATCATCACGGGGTCGCTGCTGCCGGCGAAAAAGCCGCCGCCCTGGCGCGCCAGCCTTGCCGCAAAGCTCATCGCCGCGACGACTGAGGGTTCTTCGATCACCACGGGTACGAGGTGATCCACGCCATTTACCATGAAGTTGGTGGCAATGCCCAGTGGCAGGCAGAAGCGGCCTACCACGTTCTCAATCATCTTGTCACCCAGCGCCAGGCTGAGGCCGTCGCGCAGGAGCGCGATCTCGTCGGCGCCGAGCGCGGCCCACGCGGCCAGCAGGGCCACGCGCTCTTCAACACTCTTTTGGTAAAAACCGCTTAGGCGGCTGCTTGGGGTCATCTGCGTGTAGTCAACAAGTTCGTGCTTGAGGGCGAGTCACGATCCGAAAGCGAGGATAGCGCGGCTCACGGGTACGTTGAGCAACTGGGGCGCGAGCGCAAGCCCTAAGGAAACCAGCAGCACGCCCAGGGCCATGATCACGCTGAAGGTCTGCTCGCGCGGTAGGAAGCGATTGGTCAGCGGCCCATAGAGCATGCGCGCCATACGGATGAGCGCAAAGACGGCGGCGCTGGAGGCGATCAGCACGGCCACGGCCGAGCGCCAGTCCGACGCGGCGATGATTTGCAGGGCAGCCCAATGGCCCGAGAAGCCGGCGCTGAGTGGAAAGCCCACGAGGCCCAGGCCGCCCAGCAGATAGGCCGCCGAGTTCCACGGCAGGCGTACGCCCGCGCCCTGCAACTCGTCGGCATCGACGCTGCCCACATAATACTCCAGTGCGGTAAGGCCCGTGGCTGCCGTCATCATGCTTACGCTGCGCAGCACGAAGAGAAATGCCACCAGCGACCAGGTGCGGATGCCGGGCACGGAGAGGAGCAGGATGATGATGCCCCAGTCATGGAGTGCAAGATAACCCCAGAGACGGCCGGGCTGGTGCGCGCCTATCGCCGCCACCCCTGCCCAAATTGCCGTGACCAGACCGGCCCACGCAAACCAGATGTTGAGCGGCGCCAGCGTCTCCATAAAGGGGTAGTGGATGACCACCTGCGAAATCAGAAAGACCAGCGCCATCTGGTAGAGAAGCGTGAAGAGGGCAGTTGCGAGGGGCGGCGCGCTTTCAGCCGTCGCCGGGGCCACGCTGTGGAGCGGAACCGGCGCCATGAGCAAGAGCAGCCCGAAGGTGAGCAGCGCGGCGGCAGTGCGCAGGGGCGCGACGTCTTCGGGGGTGAGCGCGGCTTGCTGCAGGTAATAGTGCGCAACCATGAAGAGCGGAAACGCAAGCACGGGCGCAACCATCCAGCGCAGCGGCCCGGCAGCATGCACCGGTCGACCGGCCTGCAGCGCGACCGCCGAGAGCGCGCTCAGAATGATCATCCCGAGTGGCAGCATGAGCGTCACATCCACGGGCGCGCTGGTGACAAGGTACCAGATTGTGTAGCCGGCCAGCAGCGTCAGTGTCATGGGGACAAAGCTGCTGCCCTGGGGAAAACGCGCTGCAAGCAGCAGCGCCACCGTGGCGATGAGGAAGACGAGCACCATCGCAGGCAGCGCCGTGGCGTGGAGTTGCAGCGTAAAACCGAAGCGTTCGACCGATTGGCTGTTGGAGAGAAGCGTGCCAGTGTCCGTCACGCCGGCGGCAAGTTGCGCTACATCCAGCCGCCAAAGCAGCAGCGCAAAGACGCCGGTGATGACACCCGCCCCCAGTGCAGTGAAGCGCTGCCAATCGCGCAGCACATAGGTAATCGCGGCCGCAAGAGTCAGGATGACAAGCAGAATTGCCGGGGCATTCACGGCCAGCAGCAGTTCGCCGTTCATGCGTCGCCCTGCTCGGGGGGGAGAAGGTCGGGCGCGGCGGTAATGGGCGCTTGCTGGCCGGCAGACGGCACGGCGTCCACGACCTGCGTGGCGTCGCGCGCGGGTTTGCGCGTCAATGGAGATGCGACAGGGGCAACGGGGCGCACATCGGCGATGGTAAAGGCCGCCTGTATGCGGGCCGTCTGTTCAAGCTGCGGTAGCCGCTCGGCCAGAATCAGGTAACTGCATGTGAACGCCAGGGCAAGCTCCACCAGGCCAAGCACGACCATCACCTCGGCCACTGGCACGTAGATTGCGGCAACGGCATAGCCGAGCACGCACCAGAGCAGCAGCGCAACTGCGGTGAAGAGCGCGTTGTCGCCAAGCCCCAGCATGAGCAGCGCGATCAAGCCGAGCCAGGCGAAGAGACGTGCGATGGCGGGCGAGACCTCGGGCAGGACGAAGCGCAGGTCAAGCGACATCAGCGCCGCGGCCAGCAGACCGAGCACAAGCAGCCGGAAGAACCAGCCGCCGCTTTGTCGCCCGCCACGTCCCAACTGCACCTGCATTCCCGAGGTCGCCAGCATCACGCAAGCAAGGCCAATGATAAAGATCTGCACCAGCATCATCTGCACCGGGGCGTTTTCGACGCCCACGGCCAGTGCAGCCACACCCAGCTGCACAACGAAGAGAATGGCCAGCCCCACGCGCCAATCCCAAAGCAGCACAATCAGCGCGGCCAGTGCCCCGAGCAGGAGAACGCCATTTCCAGTTGCGAAGAATGATAGCGGGCCCATTGTTGTGTGCGAGTGCCTTTGGAGAAGGAGAGAAGACGGGACTGGTGGGCTGGATGACTGGTGGACTGGTTGACTGGTTGACTGGTGGACTGGTCGACTGGTCGACTGGTCACTTTGACGACGTCCCAGTCAACCAGTCCACCAGTCCACCAGTCAGCCAGTGACTGTTCTCCCCTACGCGATCAACAGATACGCCAGCAGCACAAACGCCAGCCTCCAGCCCATGTAGCCGGCGCCCCC
>CAYRVP010000063.1:19779-21992 GCA_964427845.1 uncultured Caldilineaceae bacterium | reverse complement strand
GGTGGGCAACGGCGACCCCGGCAACGTGGGCAGCGGCAGGCCGAGGCTGGGGGCGTCGCGGAAACTCAGGCCGCCGCTGCGCAAGCCCAGCTCGCTCAGTTCAAGCGTGGGCAGCAGTTGCGGCCCGCAGAGCAGCGCGCCCAATATCACGCCCAATGCGTAGATGGCCAGCGACCCCGGATGCGCGCGGCGCAGCGCTGCGCGCCGGCCGTCGCGGCGCGCCTGCCAGGCTGGCTCGAGCGCCAGCCACAGCGCCCATACGCCTGCGCCAAAGAGGTTGATGTAGGCCGTTTGCGTATGACCGGCCAGCACCATCATCGCCACCACCAGCGCCAACAGCGCACCATCCAGCAGCAAATGGCCACGGGCGCGCCGCGCGGCGGGTGCAGGCGGCGGCGTCACCAGCAGCAGCACCCAGGGCAGCCACGCCGCGCCGTTCATCTGGTTGATGTGGCCGATGAGGCCGCCGTAGAAGCCGCTGCCCGCAAGCACCAGCCCCGCCACCAGCCCGGCCACCCAGCCGCCACCCAGCCGGCGCATAAGCAGATAGCCGCCAAAGGCCAGCAGCCAGGCGTGCAGCGCTGCGCTCCACGCGATCTGCTTCGTCACCTCCAGCCAGAGCAGCGGCCAGTGCAAGGGGTAAAGGACCGCCGCCTGTGTGTTGGCGAGGAAGGGTGCGCCCAGGAAGACGTACGGGTTCCACAGGGGAAGATGGCCGCTGCGCAGCGTGGCGGCAGCATAGTCGCGGTAGGGGTAAAAGTAGAGCAGAATGTCACCCGCAGCCAGCACACGATTGGTGAAGAGCAGGCGCGCAAAGAGGACGAGCACGAAGCCCGCCAGCAGCACTGCGGCGACCAGATGGGTTTTGCGTGGCGAGAGCTTGCTCATTGGGCGGCCGTGGCGGTGGTTGAGTCAAGCGGAAAGGCGAGAGGCCAGGGCGCAGGTGCAGCAACACGGCTGACGCACCACGTACACCACTCCTGAGCGTGCGCACCCTCAACAATCGAGTAAACGGTCATTTGTCCGGCGCGCACCTGCTTGACCAGGCGCAGCCCGCGCTGCGCCAGCGCGTTGGCGAGATAGTGCACGGGGGCCCAGTCGGGCACGACCAGCGTGCGCGCCAACCACGCGCTCCTGGCCGCATTGTCCGCCAGCGCGGTGGATGAGGCAAACCAGCGCAACTGCACATCACCCGCCTGTACTGCATCGTAGAGCGTGTACTGCGCGTTCCACCCCAGCGCGTTGTGGTAGAGCAGTTGCTTCTGCGGCCCGTGCGCCGCCACCCAGGCCAGCGCCTCATTGAGGCCGCTGTAGGCGCCGTGATCCGCACCAATGGGATAGCCGCCGCGCGCCGCCGTGACAGCGGGCCAGGTCAGCAGCATTAGCGCCATGAGGGCAGCAAGGACACGCGTTCGCTTGCCCACCCCTTCCCCACTCCCCACTGCCCAATGCCCACTCCCTGCTGTCGCCAGGCCCCCCACCCAGAGCGCGAACAGCGGCGCCAGCGGCAGCAGGTAGCGATCCCACACCTGCACCGTGGTCAGTACGTGGAGCACGAGGAAACCCAGCGCCCACGCGGCCAGCAGCCAGGGAACGCCGGTCGATTGGTTGATTGGTTGATTGGTTGACTGGTTGACTGGTTGACTGGTTGATTGTGTACCAGGGTGAGGTGCAGTTCGCCGCAAGGCAGCCCGCGCGCCGCCCAGCGCCAGCGCCGCCAGCGCCAGCCATCCCGCCCAGTTGCCCCCCATGTAGCGCAGGAGATCACCCCAGCCGCGCGCCCTCTCGAGCCAACTATCGGGCGGAGCCAAACGGAGCGCACCGTAGTTGCGTACGCCCAAGTCCCATGGCGAAGGGGCTGTGGCCCAGCGCGCTGCATCCCACGCGAGCAGGGGCAGCAGGATGAGCGCCGCGCCCAGCGCCAGCCGCACCCATGCGCGCAGGCGTGCGCCGGACGCGGCGCATACAAGCGGCAGGGCCATAATCAAGGGCAGGTAAAGCAATCCCTGCTGCTTGGTCATGATAGCCGCGCCCAGCGCCGCACCCGCCCCCAGCCAGCGCCCACGCAGCCCCAGCGCCAGCGCCAGCATGCCCCAAAAGACTAATAACGGGTCGGTGTACGCAGTCGGCGCAAAGGAGATGGCGAAGGGGTTGAGCGCAAGCAGCCACGCTGCGGCTACAGCCGCCTCTGCCGCCCCTGCCGCTCTTGCGGC
>CAYRVP010000063.1:0-19679 GCA_964427845.1 uncultured Caldilineaceae bacterium | reverse complement strand
CCTTGCGGCCCTTGCGGCCCTTGCGGCCCTTGCGGCCCTTGCGGCCCTTGCGGCCCTTGCGGCCGTAGCGGGCCATACGCGCCGCGCCACCGCCGCCATCAGCGGAATGGTCGCCGTCGATGCAAAGATGCTCAGCAGGCGCGCACCGGCGTCGCTTGCGCCCCACAGCCGCAGCGCTGCGGCCTGCAGCCACAGAAAGAGGGGCGGTTTGTCGGGCCAGGTGTGCAAATACCAGGGGTCATGCCACGCCGCACGCGCCCACATGCTGTAGATGGCCTCGTCCTCGCGCAGCGGATAGGCGTGCAGCAGCACAAGGCGCAGCGCAAAGCCCGCGAGCGTGGCCAGCACGATCAGCGCCGGGCCATAACCCCGACGCAAAGGCGCAAAGGCGCAAAGGAACGCAAAGAAGGGCAAAGCCAAGAATCGCGTTTCTTGCCCTTGCTTCTCTTTGCGTTCCTTTGCGCCTTTGCGCCTTTGCGTCAAAGTTGTTTGTTGTATTGCGACCTTAGTCCACAAAGCGGTACTTGACCAGCGTGCGCATGGCGGCGAAGCCGTCGCGCCAGGTGATCTTCTTGCCCTCGTGAAAGGCGCGACCATTGTAGCTGATGGGCACTTCGTAGATTGTGTAGCCGCGCTTGAGAATCTTGGCGGTCAGTTCCGGCTCAATCTCGAAGCGGCGGCTGCGCAGGGGCATGGTGGCAATTACGTCGCGGCGGAAACACTTGTAGCAGGTCTCCATGTCGCTGAGCGAGGTGCCATAGAGGAGGTTGGTGCAAATGGTGAGCATCTTGTTGCCCGCCGTGTGGCCCAGGCTCATGGCCGCGCGTGGGCCGCCCATGAAGCGGCTGCCGTAGACCACGGGGGCGCGGCCCTCGAGCAGCGGTGCGAGCAGTTTGATGTAGTCGCGCGGGTCATACTCCAGGTCAGCATCCTGCACAACGTAGATGTCGCCCGTGGCTTCTTCAAAGCCGGTGCGCAGCGCGGCGCCCTTGCCGCCGTTCTGCGTGTGGAAGGTGATGCGCATGTCGCCGGGGTTTTCGGTGCGCCAGGTGTTGAGGATGTCGCGTGTGCCGTCGGTGGAGCCGTCATCCACGATGACAATCTCGCGCTCGAGCACAACTGTATCTCCAAAAGCCGGGTTGTTGCCATTGACGTGAACCGTGAGGTCCACTGCGCGCACGCGTCGCACAATTTCTTCGATCGTCGCCCGCTCGTTAAAGACGGGCATGATGATGGATAACTTCACAGACTTGGCCTAGCTGGCTAGCCGCACGATGGCGACACAAGAATTGGCTATTGCTCGCTTACCTGGTGGGCGAGGATGATGGCCTCGGCCACGGAGCGCATGGACTTGCGGTTGTTCATGGACATCTTCTGGATGCGGCGGAAGGCGTCGTTCTCGTTGAGCCCCTGCGTATCCATGAGGATGCCTTTGGCGCGGTCAACGAGCTTGCGCGTTTCCAGCGCGTCACCCAGGCTGGCCACTTCGCGCTCGAGTGCGCGGAATTCGCTGAAGCGCGCGAGCACCACTTCGATCGCGGGCGTCAGGTCACTCTCACGGAAGGGCTTGACGAGATAGCCGGCGACGCCTGCCTGGCGCGCACGCTGCACAAGTTCCTGCTGGCTGTAGGCGCTGAGCAGGAGTACGGGCGCGATGCGCTCCTCGGTGAGCAGGCGCGCAGCTTCAATGCCGTCCATGTCGGGCATCTTGACATCCATGATGACGATGTCCGGGCGCACCTCGCGGGCGAGGTTGACGGCGCTGCGGCCGTCGCCGGCTTCGCCTACAACAAGATAGCCGAGATTAGTGAGCATCTCGCGCAGGTCCATCCGGATGAGCGATTCGTCATCGGCGATGATGACACGTGTGCGTTCCACAGCGATCTCCTACCCTCTGCAATTCCGTGTTTGTCAGCTGTTCAATAATCGGCCGGCCGGCATAAGCAGGGCCGCGCCGCTAGTCTGCATGAATCGGCCGCTTGGGGAAGACGACCGTCGCCCTTGCCCCCGTCAGCGCACCAGCTGCGGGGCCACCGTTCTCCCCGCCCTGCGCGCCGCTTTCAAAGCGCAGCGCGCCCTTCAGGTCGTCCATCACCAGTGTATGCACAATCTGCAAGCCGAGGCTGCTGCTCGTTTGCGGCGCAAAATCGGGCGGCAGGCCGTCCCCATCATCGCTGACCTCCAACTGGACGGCATCGCCCAAGTCAGTCAATGTAACGGATATTATACCTTGTGTCCTGTCTTTCATGCCGTGTTCGAGTGCATTGAGCAACAATTCGTTAATCACCAACGCCGCAGGGGTGGCCTGGCTGGCCGGCAGACGCACGTTTGGCCCCTGCACGCGTATCTCGATCTCCTGATCGGGGCTGAGGGCGACCTCGCGCACCTGGCCCGCAATGCGCGTGCAGACGTCGCGGACGTTGATGGATCGATCATCCGACTGACTCAGGTATTCATGGATAACCGACATGCTGAGCACGCGGTTGACGGCCTCGGTCAGTTGGGTGCGCGCTTCATCGCTCTCGCTGCGGCGCGCCTGCATGCGCAGTATCGCAGCGATGTTCTGCAAGTTGTTCTTGACGCGATGGTGCAACTCCTGAATCAGCGCCGATTTGACGTTGAGCTCGCGCTGCTTGGCCACGGCCTCGGTGGCGTTATGCAAGAGTACGAGCACCTGATCAACGTGGCGTTCGACCTCGCGCCCCAGCAACTGACCCACGGGCTGGCGGAACCAGCGGTTCTGCCAGAGCGCACTCGGCATGCGCAGGGGGATGACGCGGCGCACCCAGGTGCGACCATCCGCCTCCTCGCTGCGCCGCTCGATGCACTCTTCGTGCTCGAAGGCAAAGTCAACCAGTTCGTTGTCCACCTTTTCCAGTTGGGCCAGCGGCTGGCCGTGGAGGGTGGCGGGCAACCCGACGGCGCGATACATGTTGGCGGCGATACCACTCATGTACATGACGGATCGATTGCGATCCACCAGGTACACACCGTCGTAGAGGCCAAAGCGGGTGAGGCGCGCGGCGCTGGCAAGTTCACCCCGGGCGCACATTTCGATGATGTTGCGCGTGGCAAGCTGGAAATGGTGGTCGCGCCGGCGCTGACGCTCGTGGGCGATCATCGTCGTCTCCACCGTGAAGGCGGCATAGGCCTGCCCTGCAGCGTTGCAGATGGGGTAGACGTCCTCAATCACGGGTGCGCCGTTGCGCAACACTTCACGCTGGCGGCGGCCGCCGCTGCCGCTTTCGAGGGCGCGCTTGACGAGCGGCATGGCGTCGCCCGGTTCCGTGCGCCCTCCGGCATTGTCGCGATAGAGCGAGGAGATGGACTCGGGCAGACCGTGCGCCGCCGTCAGGATCTGGCCGTCGGACAGGAGGGTGCAGAGCAGCACGTCGGCGCGGCTGACGTCGGCGGTAATGGCCATGCCCGCCTCAATCGCCTCAAGGTGGGCGCGCTCTTCATCTCCAATGAACCGGCAGGTGCGAACCCTGGCATCCATGGCAGGTCAATTGCCCGGCGTCGCGGCACGGGCGCAAGGTGGCTTTGCAGCAGAAAAAAGAGAGGCGGCGCAGCGCCGTGCCTTGTGCACGACACCCGCCGCTTGGCCATTGAGGCGCACCACAGACATCTGCGGGCGCACGGCTATGACGCGCACCACAGACACCGGCTGCCTGTCATCATTGACCGGGCCCGCCGCGCACGCGTTCTGGCGTGGCGGGAGCAGTGTACCAGAATGGCGGGGCGGGGACAAGTTGGCGCGGAAGGGCTAACGGCGGGCAGTGGGCATTGGGCAGTGGGAAATAAGAAGGACCCTCCTTGCGGAGGGTCCTTCGTGCAGTCGGGGCGAGAGGATTTGAACCTCCGACTTCTTCAACCCCATTGAAGTGCGCTACCAGGCTGCGCTACGCCCCGAGGCATTCGACTACGTCAGCGGAGTATAGCATGGGCGCGCGGCGGCTGCAACTTTGGCGGAAGCAAACTTCGCCCGTTCACGTCGCCCGGCTGCATGATGAGCCGTGCCTTCGGCGCTGTAATTGCGGTCGAATGGACCCGATGACGGAGATAAAGTACACCCATCTGATGGAGGAGATGCGGAAGAGATGCGGAGAAGATGTGTAGAAATAAAGGGAGGTGACGAGTCACCCATGCCGCCCAGCAGCGGGCTCCGGCAGCCGCAGGTACTGTCACATTTGGCCGCGACATACATCACGAGGTTCTGGCGACGGAGACGGGCTATTGCAGCGGTCCGTGGGAAGCCGACACACTCAAGTTCATGGCCGACAACCTGGTGCTCGAGCAGCCCTAGATGCATCAGGGTCAACATCAATCGCGGCAACCACACACCTCGCGTGCGACACAAAATGAGTCATCCCGGAGTTGGCCATAGCGAAAGCGGCATCGCTTGGCTGCGATGCCGCTTTCCTGTTCTTTTGCACCCGTAGCGCAGGATATGCGTGCGTAACGGTTCGAAGTCAGGCAAGAGTAGCGAAACGAGGAGGGGGTTGAGGAGGGCGACGATGGCGCAGAGCTTGAGTCGATTCTCCCCAAACCAGTCGCGTGTCGGGAAACTTGGGGTGTGTCACAGGGAAGTAGAGGATGCCCACCGTGCGCTGGCAATGGTGGCGGGCATCCCAGACCAGTTTGTGGCCAAGCGAGCGTTTGCCCTTCGTCATGCGTCCCGATGTGCGCTCACCTTTGGCCATCGACGAGGTTGTAGTCTGTGCGCCGGCGCAGCACAAATTTGGCCTGCACCTCGGTGAAGCGCCCCACCCAGGTCGCCGAAGCATAGTCTCTGTCGCAGACATGCAGGACTCGCTTGCCCCAGCGGCGAACGCTCTCAGCGCCTGACAAACACCACAGAATCTTTGCGCTGAGATGTTCCTTTCACGCCAACTTCAGTCTAGACCTCGGCCACCATGTACGCGTAGTCTCCAGGGTGCACCTTGGTAATCGTCGGACGCAGCAATATCACATAGTTGCTCTCAAAGGGCGCACGAATTTCTTCCAGCACTTCAAACGTATACGGGCTGATGACGGTCCCCAACACCGTCCCTCCGGGCACGATGCCGCCCACATCCTCCAGCTTCACTCCGGGATAGAGCAGACCACCCTGGTGCGGGCGAATGACCGCCATGTGCGTCACCAGCGTTTGCGCTTCCGGCACAATCGGCGCGCCGGGAATCATCTGCAGGTGCTTGAGCACGTTGAAGAGGCCGCGCGTGCCCCGCTCCAGATACTCGTCATTGGCAATCATGCCGCCGCCCATCTCCACCACCACAGAGCGAATCCCCTGCGCGGCGGCAATGCTCGCCAGCGTGCCCGGGTAATCCTGGCTGGGGCGATAGAGCGCGTTGAAGCCAAACGCACGCGAGAGCGCCTCGTCGTTGAGGATGTAGACATAGTCAACAATCGGCTGCGCGCCGCCGGCGTGCAGGTCTATCAGCACCTCGATTTTGGGCAGCAGCCACTCGATGACCACGGCAGCAAGCTGCTCCGTCACCCAACCATTGGCGTCGCCGGGAAAGACGCGGTTGAGGTTCTGCATGTCCGTGGGCGTGTGGCGTGTCTGCGCCTCAATCGCCAGCGGGTTGACAACGGGCATGGCGATGACTGTGCCTGCAAGCTGCGCCACATCGAGACCCTGCACAAGTTGGCGCATTGCCTCGAGCGGCAGGTACTCGTCGCCGTGGATGCCTGCGGTATAGCCCACGACTGGTCCCGGTTTGGCCCCCGTAATGATGTGGACGGGAAGACGCAGCTCCATGCCGCTCGCCATGGTGGTAATGGGCAGCCACATGAATTCCTTGCCCGGGGTGCGTGGCTGTGTGCCTGACTCTGCCATTGGTTTGCTCCTCTTCTTGATGTGGATTGCTACGCTTCAACACGGCTTGCGGCATGCAAGCCCTGGTCCATGGCCTCGACCAGCCGCGCAAGCACTGCGTCGTCATGGGCCAGACTGATGGCGTGATGGAGCAGATAGTTGGGGAAGACCATGAAGTCATTCTCGGCCAGGACGCGGATAAACGCCCCGTAGCGGGCCGCGCTCGAATGCGCCGCCTGCCGATAGGTTGCCGGCGCGTGGTCGGCAAAGTACCAGTGAATGTGGCCTCCCGCCCCGCGCATGGAGGCAGCCACGCCGGCGCGCGCCGCGCTGTCGGCGAATGCCGCAATCAGCCGCTCGGTGCGCGCCTGCAGCGCGGCCGTCGCCGCGCCGTCGGCAAGCTGCGTGAGCGTCGCCTCCACCGCCGCCATCACCACCGCGTGGCCGTTGAAGGTGCCCACAAATGAGGCGCGCCCGGGCCCCGGCGCCGACCAGGCCATGACGCTCTCTTTGCCTGCCACAGCGGCCACGGGATAGCCGTTGCCCAGCGCCTTGCCGTAGATCGCCAGGTCGGCGCGGACCGCGTAGTGCTCCTGCGCGCCGCCGCGCGCGAGCCGGAAGCCGGTAAGGAGTTCGTCAAAAAGCAGAATGATCCCCTCTTCGTCGGCCACGCGGCGGAGCATGGCAAGGAATTCAGGCTGCGCCGGCACGAAGCCCACATCAATCAGCGTGGGCTCAACCACCACGGCGGCAAGTTCATGCGCGTGGGCGCGCAGCAGCGCTTCGGCGGCTTCGGTCTGGTTGAAGGGGATCACCAATGTATCCTGGACGACGTGCGGGTCAAGGCCGCCTGTGCCGGGCAGCGCCGTCGGCGCCGATTCGGCGCCGGCGCGGCTCAGGTCGGGCCAGGTGCTCACAAAGAGCGAATCGGCCCAGCCGTGGTAGGCGCCTTCGGCCTTGGCAATGCGCCGTTTGCCCGTGGCGGCGCGTGCAATCTGCAGCGCATGGAGCATGGCCTCTGTGCCGGTGTTGGTAAAGCGCACCTGCTCGACAGAGGGTACAAGCTGCAGAAAGAGCTCAGCGGCGCGGTAGGCGCCTTCCGTCTCCAGGCCGCAAGTGATGCCCGCCTTGAGCGCCTCCGCCACGGCTGCCTGCACGGCCGGGTGGTTGTGCCCCAGCAGGATGGCGCCGTTGCCCATGCCCAGGTCAACGCTGCGCCGCCCGTCCACATCCCAGATGTAGGGGCCGTCGGCGCGGGCAAAGTAGCTGGGGTGCGGCGCACGCGCCCGGGAGTTCGAGTGGACGCCTGCGGGCGTGACCCGTTGTGCGCGCGCAAAAATCTCTGCCGACTTATCGGCCTTAACGGTCTTGTCTGTTTTCGTTTGAATCATCATTACAGCCTTTCATTTGGTTACTGCAGATCGTGCGCAGCATCATCGGTGCGTCTCTGCCGCGGCGCACACGCTATGCCCAGAAGGTGCGCAGGGTTGTCGGCGTGTGCATATTGTTGTAGAGATAAGCCCAGAATTCGGGGCGGCGCGCCGGGCTCACCTTTTGCCACACTTCGTTCACCGCCATGTCGCCGCACCAGTAGGCGTAGACAAAGGGTGCGCGCAGCCCATGGCGGATAAAGGCGAGGCGTGCGACGGCGCGCGCCTGCTCCTCAAAGCCCGCCTCGGCAATCTTTTCTGCGACTTCGTCGGCAGGGCGCTGCTCGGCGTGAAGCAGCCAGGCCGCGTTGCAGCGCAGTGCGCCGCGCAGCCGCCGCAGCGCGATTGCCAGCTCGTCTGCGGGCGATTCCACCCAGTCCAGAAAGTAGAGGCCGTTGTCGGCAATGCCCTCAAAGAGCGCGCTGCTTGCCGAGCTCGTCACCACCTGCGCGCCGTCGAGCGCCATGGCCCCTGCTGCAACCAGCGCCTCGCGCCGGTGCAGATGCACCAGGTGGCCGGGGAAGGCCTCGTGACAGGCAAGGTGTTTGAGCGCATAGCTGGTGTAGGGCGCATCAAGGTTGAGCATCAGCGTGCGACCCGGATAGTCGCAGTACGCCGAAAAGGGGACATCGCGCATCTCCACCGGCTCAAGCCACTCCTGCTCCAGCCCGCCGAATAGGGCGGCCGTGCGGCTGCGCCCCTCCACCAGAAATGCGCGCAGCACGCCAAGCAAAGAATCCGGCGGCACGCGGTTGTCAGCCTCCCAGCGGCGTACGTCAGCCGCGACATCGCCGCCGCCATAACCCAGGTCGTTGAGACGATCCTGTATGAGCGTGCGGTAGCCCTCGAGCACGGTGTCATCGACCATCTGCGTATCAACGCGAATCTGGCGGCGCACGCGCTCGGCAAAGGGAAGCCCGGGCTCCTGGAAGGTTGTTACAAGCGCGAGCAGCGAATCGATCATCTCGTCGAGATAGGCGCGGCGCAGGGCGCTCTCCGCCTCCTGCGGTAGACGCGCGCGCAGCGCCTCGAGTGCGGCGGTGGCCTCGGCGTAGTCGCGCAGCGGCTGCGGCGCAACGGCCGCCACGGCCACGGGAATCAACCCTTCATCATCGAGAAAGCCGCTGCCGCGGCGTGCGCGGCGAAAGAGATGGTCAATGCCTGCCGTCAGTGCGGCCAGTTCGCTGCCCAGTTTCATGAGATGTCCAGTACGATCTGGTTGAGGTCGCGCGCAGCATGTGTCAGCAGGCGCGGCCCGCTGGAGGTGACGACGATACTGTCCGAAATGCGATAGCCCCCCTGGCCGGGGCAATAGATGCCCGGCTCGCACGAGACCGCCATGCCCGGCAGCAGGATGGTGGGGTCGCCGTCTTCAACCCACGGCGGCTCATGATTCTGCAAGCCAATGCCGTGTCCCTGGCGATGGCGGATGTATTCGCCCAGGCCTGCGTCGCGGATGACGTCCAGGCAGAGGCGGTTGGCATCGCTGCAGCGTGCGCCGTCCTGCAGCGCCTGCGTGCCGGTCTCCTGTGCGCGGCGGTCCGTTTCATAGCGGTGGATCTGCTCGGGCGACGGATCGCCCAGCAGGAAGGTGCGTTCGCTTTCGGCAAAGTAGCCGCCCACAAAGCACGCAACGCTCAGGATGAGGTTCTCGCCGGGCGCAATGCGCCGCGCCGTGGGCAGGCCGTGAGGAAAGGCCGAGCGCGGCCCGGAGCAGACGAGTGCCCCCGCCAGCCCGGGCACGGCGATGAGGGGATCCAGTTCGCGCTGCATCTTTTCGATGACGCCGCGCACCATTGTTTGCTCGAGGGTGATTTCGCTTGGGCGCCCGCCGCTCAGCACGGCGCGCAGCCCCTCGCTGATCATCCAGTCGGCATAGGCGCCGGCGCGCGCCATGAGCGCAATCTCCTCCGGCTCCTTGCAGAGGCGCAGGTTGCCCGGGATATCGCCGGCGCCGATCCACGTCGCATTGGGCAGCGTGCTGCGCAGACGCTCGAGGGTGTCAATGCTGGCGCTTTGCTCATAGCCAAGACGCGCGCCGGCCAGCCCGCGCGCCGCCAGCCGCTCGCACATCCACGCCACTGGATGGATGAGGCCAGGGAACTCGGCATACTCCTCGACGATGGGCGCCCAGCCTGCCTCGGCCACATAGTCGCGCTCAAGCCGGGGAATGAAGAGCGTCGGCTCCCCTTGGCTGGGCACAAAGAGCGCCACGGGCCGCTCGTTGGGGTAGTGGAAGAAGCCGGCCAGATAGAAGACATTGGCATAGTGCAGGCAGAGCAGGCCGTCAAGCCCGCGCGCGGCGAGCGCCTCCTGCACCTGGGCGATCTTGCTGCGATAGAACGTTTCGCCGAGTCTCATGTGTGCGCCATTTCCTCAACAACCTCGTTTGTGCTGCGGCAATTGCAGAACGCGTTGTCCAGGTTGGTAATCGCCGTCTGGTGCAACGCCGCGGTCACCGCCGCGCAGGCATCGGGAACCATGACGATGCGGTAGCCCAGGTCGCTGGCATCGCGCACCGTCCCCTCGACGCAGCCATTGGTCACCACGCCGCAGACGAGCAGGGTGTCGCAGCCCAGATTGTGAAGCAGTTGGTGAATGCCTGTGGAGTTGAAGGGACTTGACGAAGTCTTGGAGATCACAATGTCGTCGGGCGTGGGACGCAATTCGTCAAGAATCTCGGCGTCGACCGAATCCACCGGCACGGCCATATTGACGAGGCTGTGCTGCAAGCCCACGTCGCGCGCCATACGCGTCTGCGTGGCAATGCGCGTGAAGATCACGATCACGCCCGCCGCCCGCGCCCCACGGATCAACCGCTGCTGGTTGGCCACGGCCTTCTCCACGGCCAGCCAATAATCGGCAAAGTGCGCTTCAATCCCGGCAGCGCGCGCCTTGCGCCCCAGGCCAAAATCGGGGTGCGCGTCGGCCTTCTGCATGTCAACGATCAGCAGGGCGGTCTGTGCGGGTGGCAGCGGAAAGCGCGGCAGATCGGGAAACATCAGCGTCAGCACGTTTGCGGGCGGATTGCTCATGCTCTTCACCGGTTGAACGGAGGGCGGGTGCTACTGCCGCAGGCGCGGGTCCATCGCGTCGCGCAGACCATCGCCCAGGAGGTTGAAGCCCAGCACAGTCAGGAAAATGGCGATGCCCGGAAAGATGGTGAGCCACGGCGCATCGCGCAGGAATTGCATGCCGAAATTGAGCATGGAACCCCAGCTTGCCTCGGGGGGCTGTACGCCCAGGCCAAGAAAGCTCAGCGCCGCCTCGGCGAGGATGGCATTGCCCAGCCCCAGCGTGGCAATCACCAGGATGGGGGCGGTGGCGTTGGGCAGGAGGTGGCGCCCCAGCGCCCGCCACACGGGCACGCCCAGGCAGCGCGCCGCCAGCATATACTCTTCCTCTTTGAGCACCAGGGTGACGCCGCGCGTGATGCGCGCGTAGGTCGTCCAGTAGACTGCCACCAGCGCAATCATTACATTGGCGAGCCCCGGCCCGCGCACGGCCACAATCGCAATGGCAAGGATGATCACGGGGAAGGCGAGGAAGACGTCCACCAGGCGCATGAAGAGCGAATCGACAAAGCCGCCTTAATAGCCCGCCATGAGGCCGATGGGCACACCCACCAGCATGGCAAGGCCCACGGTGAGAACGCCCACCCACACGGAAACGCGCGCGCCTACCAGCACGCGCGAGAGGATGTCGCGCCCCAGATTGTCGGTGCCGAACCAGTGCGCCTGGCTGGGGGGCTGCAGACGATCGCCCAGCGCAATGGCGTACGGATCGTAGGGGGCGAGCGTCGGCCCAGTCAGTGCCAGCAGCAGAAAGATGGCAATGATGATGGCGCCCAGCAGCGCGTTGCGGTTGCGGCGAAAGACGCGCCTGGCGCGCGCCCAGAAAGAGCGCGAACTGCTCCCCCGCTCGACGGCAGCCTGCTTCAATTCAGTTGGTGGCAATGCGTGGGTTGAGCCAGCCATAGAGGAGATCAACTGCCAGATTGACAATGCTAACCATGAAGGCAATGACGATTACCAGCCCCTGCACCAGCGGATAATCGCGCTGGCTGATGGCGTTGATGAGCAGCCGGCCAATGCCCGGCCAGGCAAATATCGTTTCGGCGATGACTGCGCCGCCAAGCAACACCCCCATTTGCAGCCCAAGCATCGTGACAACCGGGATGAGCGCGTTGCGAAAGGCATGGCGTACGAGCACAGTGCGCTCGGCAAGCCCCTTGGCGCGCGCCGTGCGCACATAGTCCAGGTTGATCACCTCGAGCATGGAGGATCGCATGAGGCGCGAAATAACGGCCGTGGAGAAGGCCCCCAACACCAGCGCGGGCATGATCAGGTGGCGGATCGAATCGACCAGCGACGCGCCGTTGCCTGTGGTGATGAGCGCCCAGGTGGCAGGGATGAAGCCGTCGCCCCGCCCAAATGAGGGCAGCCAATTGAGCCACAGCGAGAAGATGAGGATGCCCAACATGCCCAGCCAGAAGACGGGCATGGCGACGCCGGCGAGGGCAAAGATCGAAACGATAGAGTCAAACCAGGAGTTTGGTCGCGTGGCCGAGACGAAGCCGGCGATGCTGCCGACGAGCGCAGCCACCAGCAGCGACGCCACGGTGAGTTCAATCGTCGCAGGCAACCGCTCGCGAATCAGCTTGCCCACAGGTTCATGCTGAAAGATTGAGTCGCCGAAGTCGCCCTGCAAAATGCGCCCCAGGTGGTTGATGAATTGGACGGGAAGCGGCCGGTCCAGTTCAAGCAGGCCGCGCAGGCGCGTCAGATCCTCGGGTGTTGCGTCCGTGCCCAGGATCACCAGCGCCGGATCGCCCGGAATGAGGTGAATCAGCGTGAAACTGAGCAGGAGAACGCCGAAGAGGACGAGCAGGGTCTCAAGCGATCGTCGAACAAAGAATGCGCCCATGGTTTTGTGCCGGTTAACAAGGGGGCGCCGCCACCTGCGGCATGGCGGCGCCCCCGGCATGACGTACTGCGCGCGGAGCAGTGCACGCGCCTGAAGCTACTGGCTCAGGCTCACCTTGCTCATGCTGTTGAAGTTCTGCACAGGATTCACGACAAAGCCCTGCACCTTGTCACTGTGCGCCGAGATGTACTCCTGGTACTGCAGGAAGATGTAGAAGGCGTTGTCGACCACGAGCTTGGCCGCCTGCGTGTAGAGGTCCTTGGCTGCGGTTTGGTCAAGTGTGGCACGCGCCTGCTTGATCAGCGCATCGAGTTCGGGATCGATGCACTTGCCGTAGTTGGCAGCGCCGCCATCGGTAAACTGGCGGAAGAAGGCCGCATCGGGGTTATTCAGGTTGAGCCAGCCGACAATCGCCATCTGGTAGGAGCCGGCCTGGACATCAGCAAAGAAGGTGGGCCAATCCACAATGTTGGTTGTCGCCTCAATGCCTTCGGCCGCCAGCGTCGCCTGCAAGACCTCCGTCACCTGGCGGCGGTCGGGGTCTTCGCTGTGGGTGCGCACGACTATCGTAAGCTGCTTGCCATCCTTCATGCGGCGGCCGCTGTCATCGAGTTTCCAGCCGGCCTCGTCGAGCAGCGCGCGCGCGGCTTCGGGGTCATAGGCGTAGGAAGGCAGATCGGGCGAGAAGGCCCACATGCCCGGCGGCACGGGGCCGTTGGCAAGCTGGCCAATGCCGGCGTAGATGCTGTCGAGAATCTCCTGGCGGTTGACAAGGTGCGAGAGCGCCTGGCGCACGCGCACGTCAGAGATCATCGCGTCGGCGCAGTTGAGGTTGATGTAGGTGTATCCTGCTGCCGGCGTCCGGTTCAGGACGATGCCGTCCTCCCCTTCCAGCCGCTTTACGTCCTGGGGCGACATGGGCGACTGGACAAGGTCAAGGTCGCCGCTCTCAAGCGCGACGACGCGTGCGCTGTTGTCGGGCACGACGCGCATTTCAATGCCGCTGAGCAGCGGCGCACCATCCCAGTAGTTGGGGTTCGCCTCAAGGCGCATGGAGTCGCCGCGCTTCCACTCCACCAGCTTGAAGGGGCCCGTGCCGATTGGATTGGTGGCAAAGCCCTCGGGGTCGGCCTCAAAGGCGGCCTTGGGCACAATCGGCATGTTCATGTACGAGAGGAAGGGGCCGTAGGGCTGATCCAGCGTGAACTTGACGGTCAGCGGGTCCACCACTTCGATGTTGGTGATGGGCGTGTAGAAGCTGCGGCTGGGCGAGGCAAAGTCGGGATCGAGAATTGTGTCAAAGGTGAACTTCACATCGTCGGCGGTGAAGGGATCGCCGTTCTGGAAGGTCACGTTCGGGCGCAGCTTGAATACCCAGGTTGTGTCGTCGGGGTTTTCCCACGATTCGGCCAACGCCGGCGCGGGGCTGAAGTCCGGCTCGATCCTGACCAGACCGTTATAGACCAGTTCGCGCAGGCGCAGCGCCGAGGTGTCGGAAGAAAGCCGCGGGTCGCCGGTGCCCGCGTCCACATCGAGGCCAATGCGCAGGACGCCGCCGGCGGTCGCTGCCGGGGCAGACTCGACGGCGCCGCTTTCAGCGGGCGCCGCGGGTGCAGCCGGCGCCGCAGCAGGCGCGCAGGCGGAGAGGACCAGCAGGGCAACAATCAGGAAGAGCCAAATGTGGCGTGTTGCGTGCTGTTGAGTTCCAGCCTTCTTCGTTCTATTCAAGGGTGTCGTCATGTCTACTCTCTCCTGGTGGGCAAGCGGAAGAAATCACAGCGGGCGGGTTGCGTAAAACGCAAAGGGAAAAGTGGCCAATTGAACAGACAAAGCAGCGCAAGGACGAACAGGCCCGCAGCACTTTTCGCGCGCTATACGGCCTCTTTGCCGTTTCGAGATGCGCGGGCGCACCTGTGGATTGGGCAATCGTGTCGGGGGATGCAGCCGGCGTCGTCAACCAGGTACGGGATACGTGAGTCTTCTGAAACCGCGTTGATTCCTGATTGGCATCAATAGGGACCGGCAGTTCAATGCACCGCACGCCTTGGCGATCGCTCGCCCTGGGCAGCGGACCAGACTGCGGAAATTTCTGCAGAGGCATGCAGGAGGCGCTCGGCCATGGCATGCAAGCTGTCAACGCTGATGCGCAACACAGGCCCGCTGATGCTGATTGCGGCTGCAACTTGACCGCTGCGGTTGAGGATGGGGGCGGCGACGCAGCGCACGCCGATTTCGCGCTCGGCGTCATCAAGCGAGTAGCCGCGCAGTTGGATCTCGCCGATTTCGTTTTCAAGCGAGTGGCGCCACGTGATCGTCTCGGTGGTGAAAGGCTCCAGCGAAGTCATCAAGATGCGTTCACGTTCCGCAGGCGTCAGGTTGGCAAGGAAGAGTTTGCCCGAGGCCGATGCGTGCATGGGAAAGCGTTCACCGGGCGCATAACTCACGCGCAACATGCTGCGGCTCTCAACATGGTCCAGTTGCATCACGCTGTCGCCGAAACGCGCCGTCAGATTCACGGTTTCGCCCGTTTCGGCGGCAATTGTCTCAAGCCACGGGCGCGCCACACGAATCAGCGCATTGTTGCGAACAGCCTTCTGCGCGATGAGGATCAGCACGCCCCCCAGTGCATAGCGCGACGAAACCGGATCCTGTGTCACATAGCCTGCATTAAGCAACGCTGCGAGCAGGCGGTGGACTGTAGTCGTCGGCAGCTTTGCCTGTCGCGCAAGTTCGCTGAGCGAACAATCCGTATCGCCGTCGGCCAGCAGTGTTAGGAGCGAAAGTGCACGTTCAACGGACAGCACGCCGCCTGTGGTTTCTTGTGTCATCAAATGTCCCGGTTTGCCTGGACGCCAACTCTCGGTTACCAGGTGACGACAGCGCTGCTATTTCCCGAGGATTTTCCGCTATACGGAAATGCATTCTGCCAGGTGGGCCAAACGATAGCACAATCGCAAACGACCTGTCAACATCGAAAAATCCGCGGTGCGAGCTCCCGTTGTCGCGAGCTCCTGGAAGCCGGCGACGGCGCCGCGAATGGTATCCACACCGACAATGAGGCCACTGTTCATCAGATCGAGCACGCTTGCGGCGGTATTCAGATCATCCGGCAGGCCCAGCGCGACGAGTAACTGGCCAGGCAACAGCAGGGTCGGGCTTTCACTGTCGCCGGCACTGCCTGCTCGTGGCCGATGCACACTTGTTGCGGCCAAGGTGGCGGCCAAGGTGGCGGCCGAGGTGGCGGCCGAGGTGGCGGCCGTCACGCGCGGGTTTGGTGTGGCAGTGGGTGCAGTCAGGCGGCTTGATTCACCGCCGCCGCAACTTCACTCCTCGCTCCATACACCAAAACAGCGCGCGGTCCTCGTTGGGACGCCTCTCTATTTTGGCTCTGTGCTGTCCTCAATCGTACAGATCACTCATCTCCCAGCACCGCGCCCACAAAGTCGGGCGCGCCGTTGAGAAAAGCGCGCGCGTCCATGGCACGCTTGCCCGCAGGTTGCACCGTGACCAATTCGAGCTGGCCACTGCCCGTGACCACCGCCGCGCCTGCATCTGTGCGCACAACCTGGCCCGGCATCGCAGGCGCAGCAGCGGGCAGCGCGCGCGCAGTCAGAATGCGTAAGGGTGCGCCGTGCCATGTGGTCCACGCGCTGGGCCAGGGGGTGTAAGCGCGCGTCATGGGCTCAATCTGTGCGGCGGGCTGCGTCCAGTCAATGCGACCCTGCTCTTTGCGAATCATGCGGCAGAGGGTGGGCTCACCCGGCAGGTCAGCCTGAGGCACGGGGGCTACATCGCCCGCCAGCCAGCCGGGCAGCGTCTCTACCAGCAGCGCTGCGCCCTGCACTGCAAGGCGGTGGCCCAGGCTCTCGGTCGTGTCGGCGGGCGTGAGCGGCGTGCGCGCCTGCGCCAGCACAGGGCCGGTGTCCATGCCCACGTCCATGAGCATGATCGAGACGCCACTTTCGGCGTCGCCGGCGAGGATGGAGGCGGCGATCGGCGATGCGCCGCGCCAGGCGGGCAGCAGGCTCGCATGGACGTTGATGCAGCCGAAGGTGGGAATCTCGAGCACATCGGCGGGCAGAATCAGCCCGTAGGCGGCCACCACGAGCAGATCTGGCGCCAGCGCGCGCAGCGCTTCAACCGCCGAGGCTGCATCCGCGCCCTTGCGCAAGCCAGCCGGCTGGAGCAAAGGCAGCCCCAGCGCCTGCGCCGCGTCCTTCACCGGGCTGGCACTGAGCTGCTTGCCGCGTCCCGCCGGTCGGTCGGGCTGCGTGGCCACGGCAATAAGCGACCATGCGTGTGCGGGCGCGGCAGCGTGCAGCGCGTGCAGCACCGGCACGGCAAAGGCGGGCGTTCCCATGAAGATGATGCGCGTTGTATTCATGGCGGCATTGTAGCCCGCGAACTGCGTAAAAGCGACACAGAGATCACAGAGGGAACAGAGAAACACAGAGAACAGCAATTTCACAACAGTGCTCCATACCCTTTCTGCTGTGAAGTTGCTGTTCTCTGTGTTTCTCTGTTCCCTCTGTGATCTCTGTGTCGCTGTTATGCTGTTCGCGCGACCCTGGCGCGCAACCTGCGTATTGATCCACACAACAAGCAGTCGCCCAGGCGGGCGGCCTTGTCGATAAGCAATACGGACAATACGGAGGAGTATCGACCATGACATTCAATGACCCCAATCTCAACCCCCAGGGCGAAGGCGAGCCGCAAGAGGTGCAGCCGCCCATGGGTGCGGGCCCGGCGCAGCCGATTTCGTTCGACGCCGGCACACCGGCCCCTGGCAGCGCCGAGTTCAACAGCAACTACCAGCGCTTCGCCGAGACCGCCGGCCAGCAGATGAATGATGCCGCCGACGCAATCCGCCGCGGCGAATTCATCAGCGACAGTGTGGTCGATTCGACCGCCGACAGTGACGACAAGCTCGTCTCCCTGCTCTGCTATATCGTGCCGGTGCTCCTGCCCGTCATCGTCATGCTGAGCGAGAGCAGCCAGAAGCGCCCCTTCCAGCGCTACCATGCGGTGCAGAGCCTTGGGCTCTCCGGCTTCATGATTGTGCTGGGCGTCGTGCTGAGCATTGCCACGGGCATCCTGCAGATTGTCCCCGTTGTGGGCATGATTGTGGGTGCGCTCATGTTCTGCCTCAGCCCGATTCTCTTCCTGATGGCGGTGGTGGCCGCGTTCTACTACGGCTTCCAGGCCTACCAGGGCAAGCGCTTTGCGATTCCTGTGGTGACCAACTTCATGGTCAACCAGGGCTGGCTGTAAGCAAGACAGTTGTAGCGAGAACAAGGGTGGCGTGGGCAAGCGCCCCCCTTGGTGAATCAGTAGCCCAGGTACGACGGGCGGCAACCTCAGCTTGAGGTTGCCGCCCGTTCTTTTTCAGAATAGTGATACCTTCATTGCGAATTATCAATCATAAGTCATTGATTATCAATATTAATGAAACTGGCTATTGACATTATTGATATTTCGCAGTACATTTATCAAGACCTCGCAACACGACCGCGAATTCCTGCATGAACCGGAGGCTTTCCATGTTACCGCTGCCCACACGCAGCCCCTTCGACGGGGGCCCCATCATCGTCACCCGCTTCTACTGTCCCGAAAGCGACCTCGTCGTCAAGGGCCAGTTCGAGGTGACAACGCCCTTTGCGCAATTGAACAACGAGCAAATCCAGTTCGTCGAGACCTTTGTGCGCAACGAGGGCAAACTCAACCGCATGGAGGGCGAGCTGGGTCTCAGCTACCCCACTATCCGTAGCCGTCTGCACGAAGTCATCCGCGCCCTGGGCTATGAGCCGGGCAAGGATGAGCCGGCGGCCAACGCACCCCCCGATCGCAAGCGCATCCTCGAGGCGCTCAACAAGGGTGAACTGAGCTTCGAGGAGGCCATGGAGGTGCTGGCCGGCAACAAGACTTAATCGACAAGCACACAGAATGCAGAAGGAGCTGTGAAGCTATGAATAACCGCATCGTCACGGGGGAGAACCCCGAAATCGTCGTTGAAATGATCGAGGGCGACGCAGCCGTGCGCGGCTGGCCTCACCCCGAAATCTATGTAGCCATTGACCCCAGGAAGGTGGAGATTGAGCAGAGCGACAACCGCGTGACGCTGCGCCTGCGTGGTGACGCCGCCATCCAGGCGCCGGCCGGCAGCAATCTGCGCATCGCACGCGTCGAGGGCGACATTACTGTCAGCGGCATCACCGGCAACCTTGTGCTGGGCAAGGTAAGCGGCGATGCCGCCGTGCGCCGCAGCGGCACGCTCCGCATTGAACAGGTTGAGGGTGACCTGAGCGTGACCGACGTTGACGGCGACTGCACCGTCAACCGTGTACGCGGTGACGCGCACGCGCGCAACGTCAAGGGGACGCTGCGCATAGAAGTGGGCGATGACCTTGAGATCCACGGGTCGGAGGGTTCGGTATACGCCACGGCCGCCGACAATGTATCGCTGCGCCTTGCGCCCCGCGCCGGCAACGTCTACAACGTGCGCGCAGGCAAGAATCTCGACGTGCGCTTCGCCGCCAACGCCAGCGCACAGGTGAAACTGGAGGCAGGCGAGGAAATCCGCACGCGTGGGCTTGAGATTCCCGCCGTGGAGGGCAAGTCGACCAGCTTTCAGCTTGGCGAAGGTGGGGCCGAGGTTGTGCTGGCGGCAGGCAAGCGCCTCGACGTGCGTGGCGCCGAGGCGTGGGTGAACGAAGACTTCTCCTTTGACATTGGCCCCGAGGTGGGCGCACGCATGGCCGAATTTGCACAGCAGATGGAAGAGCAGGTCAACAACGTGGCACGCCAGGTGGAGGAGAAGATCAACGCCATGGGCGGTAGCGAAGAAGTTGCCAATCGGATTCAGGAGCGGATCCTTGCCGCCGCACGGCGCGCCGAGGAGAAGATCAACGACATCCTGCGCAATGCCGAGGCGCGTGGCTTTGATGCTCGCAGCTTCGAAGGGCGCGGCTTTGAGGGCAAGTGGCGCGGCCCCGAGGAACAGTGGCGTGGGCCCGATGCGAGTCGGCGTGGCGCCGGCCGCAGCGGCCGCAACTGGGGACCGCCCGCGCCACCCGCGCCGCCTGCACGTAACGCTGTGAGCGAAGAAGAACGCAAGTACCTTCTGCGCCTGGTCAGCGATGGCAGCGTCTCTGTGGATGATGCCGAGAAGCTCCTCGCGGCACTCAACGGCAAGACCGGCGGTGTAAGCGTTGACGAACGCATGCTTGTCCTGCGCATGGTGGGTGATGGCAGTGTCTCCGTGCAGCAGGCCGAGCAGTTGCTGGCGGCGCTCAACGGCAAGCCGGCTTCCGGCAACTAGCGGACACACAGGATCTCGTAGCCGAGGGCTTCCCAGCCCTCGGCTTTGTTTATTCTCGTAGCGGAAGGCCTCCCGGCCTTCATTGTGGCGCCCGCAAAGTGTTCCCACCCCCCCCCACCCAGGCCCGAACGCCTTCCGCCACAGGCGGTTTACCAATTTTCATCTCGCCCGCCCCCCTGCGCCC